>NZ_JAAEJX010000010.1:0-55057 GCF_036858155.1 Candidatus Liberibacter brunswickensis
GTTTTTTCTTATATTTTATAATTTTATTATTTAAAAAATATAAAATTAATGATAATTTTTAAGAAAATTATATATTGCTTGTAATTGAAATTGTTGGTTTCTCTATCTTCAATCATTTATTAATTGTTTATTTTTGCATTATTTATAATAAAATAATGGTAACTAAGAATAATCCAAATTGTGTTATTTATAATATAAATATCCCAATAGGTGTTTAAAAATTATTTAATTTGATAATTTTACAATAGATTTTTAAGGCAAGATAAAAAAAGTATTTTTTTTTAATTTATCTCTAATTAATTATATAATATAAAATTTTTTATATATTTTATTTTATTAGTATTATTAAGTTAATTAAAATGATTATTATCATAGAACTAATCAAAATAAATTGAGTTTTATGTATTCTTTTTTTTATTTCTTCTATCTTATTATTATTATGTTCGATACTATCTTCAATTAAATCTCTTAACATTTGTATTGATGAAAATGCCCTTATATTTCCATTTTTTAATAAAGTATAAACAGAGCTTGCTTCATGTAATTCGCTATAGATATCAGCACGAAATTCTCGTATATCGATTTTTATATCCCTTAAATCATTTTTTATATAAAGAAAGTCACTTTCCAAAGGAATTGTTTTTTTGACAGAGCGTTTATTCTTATTTGTTTTTGAATCTTCAGGAGAATCCATTTTATTTTCCCAATTATACTTTATTTTTATCTCATAAAAATTATAGCACAAAAGAAAAATAAGGAATACGTTTGTTATATAAATAAAATTTAATTATTGCTTTATTTATAAATTATTTTTTTCTCAATAACTAATTTTATTTAATATTTATTCGTATTTAATTTTATTGAAAAGATTTTAATAAATATTATTGACATAAAAATTATTTTTATACTTATAGAATTAATTAATAAAATAAAAAATTGTTATTTTTCATAATTTACTTACTAATATAGTTATAAGTTATAAAAAATTGAATCTATTAACCTTAATAAGTTTATTTTTATTAAAATATAGAATGTACAATACTATTTGGATCTTAGTAGAAAGATATCTAAAAAAATGTATTGCTACATGAAAATGATTTCTTTGCGGTTTAATTTGTTAATTAGATATAGGTATGTTAGCAAATCATTTATGAGGAAAATTAATTAATCAAGTAATGTAAAGGGCCTATTTTTTTATTCCTATGTATTTGAATGTGCTTGTAATGAATACACATAGGCAGGAAATTTTTTGATGGATAATTATAAAAGAAAACATGTACGTCAATGTCTTGATGATATGCGTCGTAAACTTTTCGATCGTAGTATGAATAATAAACTACTGAATTTTAGCATAGATCAACAATCTGTACTACGTATTTTTAACACATCTCCTAATCAGTTATATCAGCAAATTTTTAGAGAAGAAGTAATGCAATTCATGCCACTTCCTATGCCAACTAAAAAACAAGCTAAAGCACATGGTTTTTTAGATACTAATAAGTATCATTCTATAGATGAAGATGTTTGGATTGAAAAGTTAGGATTTAGCATTAATTATGATTTGCCTGTAGAATATAGTTTTAATGATGAAGAACAAAATTACATTATTCTTAAACAAGTAAGAGATTTAATAGCTGATAATATAAAGAACTCTAATGGTGCCATAGATATAAGCATGATAGAGAGTAAAACAGAGATTAGCTTACAGAAATTGAATTCTATCATAAGGAACTATGGTTATTTAGACATAGAAGACTTAGAACGCGCAATTAAAGATAATAAGCCTTTAAAAGCACCTTTTTTTCAGAATATTTTGAAAGACAATCAAATACAAACAGCTTATTTTCAAGATAAATTAGAAAACGTATTACGATTAATAAGCGAAAAATCACAGAGTTCTATAAAAGAAACTGGTACTTCTATACTGTATGTCGTTTTAGGTTTTCTTGAATGGTATGAAATAGATGATTATGATAATCCGCGATTAGCACCTCTTTTTACGATTCCTGTTGTATTAGAAAAGAGAAATTCTACTTCGCAACCATGTCTTACTCAATATCAATTGCGTTATACGTGCGAAGAAATTCTTCTTAATTTTTCACTGAAAGAAAAACTGCAAAGTGATTTTGGCATTATATTGCCGCCAATTGAAGAGGGTATGTGGCCAGAAGATTATTTTTTGCAAATTCAAAAAATTATAGAAGAAAGCAAATCACATTGGTCGGTACGTCGTTATGGTGTATTAGGATTATTAAACTTTAGTAAAATGTTGATGTGTCTTGATCTTGATCCTATACGTTGGCCAGAAGGAGAAGATAATATTCTAAATCATGATATTATACAGCGTCTTTTCGTTGCACAATCACTTGATCATGATAAAGAAAGTGAATCTTCTAATCAGAATATGGAATATAAAATTGATGAGATAGCTGATATTCATCATCGTTTTCCTTTGATTGATAATTCTGATAGTTCTCAGCATAGTGCTTTGATTGATGTGATAAATGGTAAAAATTTAGTCATAGAAGGACCTCCAGGAACAGGAAAATCACAAACTATTACTAATATTATTGCTACGGCAATGTTACATGGTAAAAAAGTATTATTTTGTGCTCAAAAAATGGCTGCTATTGAAGTGGTTAAAAGACGTTTAGAAAAGACTGGTTTAGGAGATTTCTGTTTAGAATTACATAGTCATAAGGCACATAAACGTGCTGTTCTTGATGATCTTCGTAAATGTATTGATAATAGAGGAAATAAAAAGGTACTTTCCAAAGAAATTGATGTTGAAGTTACACGCTATGAAGAATTAAAAGATCAATTAAATAAATATGCTCAAGAAATTAATCAAATTTGGAAAAATACTGAGTTAAGTATTCATCAAATTTTGATGGGGGCTGTTAGATATCGTCATGGTTTGCCATTAGATCCTGCTCAATTGCATATAGAGGGATTGTCAGGAGAAAATGCAGACCGTTTGTTTCGTTCGCGTTTAGAAGATCAAGTAAAGTCTTTTAAGGATGTTATTGTAGAATTTCATAAACAAGCGGGTGACAGTATGGAATTGATGAACCATCCTTGGTATGGTGTTAATAGTTCTGATGTTCATATACTTAATTATAATTATGCTCTTTCTTCTTTAAATAATTGGCAGTCTGCTCTTGTTGAATTTAAGAAATATCTTGAGATTTTTTTAAATAGATATGGTATTGAATGTAAAAGTAATCAGTTATTATGTTGGCAAGAAAAGTTAGTAAATTCAGTTGACAATTTACCTACTTTGCCTCGACTAACTTGTTTTAAGACATTTAAAAAATTAGAAGATTCTTCTGTAGAGTCTATTAATAAGTGGATTATAGATTTTAATCGCTTGCGAGATGATTTCAATCATATCAAAATTTATCTATTACCTAAAATAATAGATGATTTAAAAAGTTGCAAATGTATACTAGTTTTCCCTGATTTATGCGAAGAATTTGGTATTAGTCCAGATAGTTCTTTCAAAGATGTAAGTAATATTATCTCTTCGTTGCAGAAGATAATGGTATCGTGCGAAAAGTATTGGGAATGTTTTTCAGAATTGATGCAATGTTTGCCTTTAGCTTTTTCGCAGAAGATTGTTCCTAATCGCCAAGGTTTTAAAAATGCTGTTTTGCTTATGGAATTATCATCTGAGTTGCCGATATCGCTGTTGCGTTTGAGAGATGATTTTTTCAATGAAAGCAGTATAGATTCTGTATTAGAGGAGCTATTTGAAAGATTGGATTCTTTAAATAATCTTAATAAATCTATAGAAGATATTTTTAATATAAAAAAACTTCCAGATTCAAAATTTTTACACAACCTTAATAAGGTACTTCACTCATCAGGATTATTTTCTTCTTTCAGTAAACAGTGGAAACAGGCTAAAGCATCTCTTCTTAGTTTAGCAAAGAATCCTAGTATTTCGTGGAAAAAATTATATCACCAATTACCAAATGCTTATCAGTTCGTAATTGAAAAAGAAAAGCTTGAGAAAAGGAATTTTTACAATACGCTAGGAGAGCATTATCAAGGATTATCGACTGATATATTAGCATTAAAAAATATAAGAGCTTGGTATCGCAAGGTTCATCAAATTCGTAAGGAAAATGTTGGTTTAGATAAAGATCTCATTAATCGCTTTTTAATGTTAGATAGCCAACTTTTTAAAAGAATTCAAAAACTTCATAGTGAAGAATTAAGTAAAAAAATAACCGAAGTTCTTCAGAATATTCAGGATCTTGAGAAACTTTTATCTAAACAAAAAGATTTAAATAATATTTCTTCTATTTTTGTTGGAGAAGGTAATATTTTTGATTCTTTGATTAAAAAATTATCTAATGCTTTTGATCATTGGAAAAATTGTTTTAAAGATAGTGATATGCCTTTAAGAGAGGTTCAAGATTTGAGTATAAATCTTCATCAAATACAGCAGAGAAATTTTTCATTGGAAGAATCCTCATCAATTAAAGATTTTTTTGGAGAAGAAATTAAACCAATCGTTTTTGATGGAAATAGTAAGGAGAATAGTCAATTTTTATCTATTATCAATAGTACTTTGGAATTTAGAAACTCTATAAAAGAAAATGTTCTTTTAGATGAATTAATCCAAGGAATCAATCATATTGATGATCGATCTGCCTATAATGATTTTATAAAAGATTCTAAAAAATTGAGAATGATTTGGCAGAAACAGATTAAAAAACAAGAATATTTTGTAGAAAATACGCAATTAGATATGGCACAATGGACAGCACGTTGTAATGGTGATCTTGATTCATTGATTGCGCGTAATTTGGAGGCTATTAAGAAACCACGTTGGTTGAATGGATGGATTAATTTAATCCATATGGTCAAAGATATGCGGGACAATGGTTTAAAGGTAATTCAAGAATCTGTTTTTAATAATACTCTTAGTGTTAGTTATTTAGAATCTAGCTTACTAGCGGCTATATATAATCAGCTTTCTCGTGAGATTTTGACTGAAAAACAACATTTAATGCATTATTCTTCTGTTCAATTTTCTACAAAACAAGATAGATTTTATGAATATGACAAGCGATTACAGATTCTCCAAAGACAGCGTATTGCTAGTGTAATTGGCAATCAGAAAATCCCTCAAGGGATTTCTGGAGGGCTTAAATCTGAGTACACTGAGCTATCTTTGATTCGCAGTGAATTGGGGAAGAAATCTAGGAATATACCTATTAGACAGTTGATTTCTCGTGCTAAAAATTCCATGCTTCAGTTAAAGCCTTGTTTTATGATGAGTCCTATGTCCGTGGCTTATTATCTGGAACCTAAGGATATCAAGTTTGATCTTGTGATTATGGATGAATCCTCTCAAATTAAGCCAGAAGATGCTTTGGGGGTTATTGCTCGTGGAGAACAAATCGTTGTTGTAGGGGATCCAAAACAGTTGCCTCCTACTAGATTTTTTGATTATGAAGATGATCAAGAAGGTTATGATGAAGAAGTTGCGGCAGTTAGTCAGACAGAGAGTATTCTAGATGCATTGTTGCCTCTATTTTCTATGCGTCGTTTGCAGTGGCATTATAGATCACTTAATGAAAATCTTATTGCTTGTTCAAATTACTATTTTTATGATAATAGCCTTGTTGTATTCCCTTCTCCGTGTATTAAAGTTGATGGATATGGGATTGGATTTACTCATGTAAAAAATGGTGTGACAGTTGATCAAGGTAATCCTGAAGAAGCTAGAATTATTGCGCTTGCTGTAAAAGATCATGCTCTAAAGAATCCTGGAGAGTCTTTGGGAGTTATAGCAATGAATGCTAAACAACGTTATCTTATTGAAAGCGCAATTAATAAATTATGTAGTAAAGATAGTGAAGTAGGCAATGCTATTAGTAAGTTGCGTATGCATGAAGATCCTTTCTTCGTCAAAAATTTAGAAAATGTTCAAGGAGATGAGAGGGATAGAATTTTTATATCATTTACCTATGGCCCAAATGAGCCAGGTGGGCGTATTTTCCAACGTTTTGGTCCTATTAATTCAGATGTTGGATGGAGGCGTCTTAATGTACTATTTACCCGTGCAAGAAAACG
This sequence comes from Candidatus Liberibacter brunswickensis, assembly GCF_036858155.1. Classification (NCBI taxonomy): domain Bacteria; kingdom Pseudomonadati; phylum Pseudomonadota; class Alphaproteobacteria; order Hyphomicrobiales; family Rhizobiaceae; genus Liberibacter; species Candidatus Liberibacter brunswickensis. Next base: position 6,091 of record NZ_JAAEJX010000010.1, read on the forward strand.
TATAGATGTTTTCAGTACGATGAGGTATTTAGATGTAAGGGTGGATGAAGATTCGAATCTTGGCGTTCGAGTAATGCGTGATTTTCTACATTTTGCTGAAACAGGATATATGGAGCATTCTCTTAAAACAAAAAATAAAAATAAAGATAATGATAATGATTTTTCTGTATCTGTTATAAAAGAACTTGAAAAAGCTGGTTTTTCTTGTGATTCTAAATTGGGAAATATGGGGTTTTCCATTGATGTAGCTGTATATGATCCAAATAATCCGGGATATTATTTGATGGGTATCGAATGTGATGGTGATGTATATAATTCCGCAAAATCTGCACGCGATAGAGATTGTTTACGAAAAGAAGTTTTAGAGCGTATGGGATGGCGTACTAGACGTATTTGGTCGGTAGATTGGTTTAGTAATCCGGATGAGGCTATTGAACCTATCATTCGCGAACTACGTAATTTAGTACGAAAAAAATAAATGCTTGCTTAGAGAATTAAAACATATCTTTATAGTAATCTTAGTTATTTATTAGTAATACTTATTACTAAATATTGCTTGATATCATAGATGTATTTTCCCCTAAAAATAAATAGCAATGGATTTCATATGGAATCTTCGTGGATACTAATTTATGTATGTTATAAATCTTTTAATGCAGTATAATTTTAGGATTTCTTTTTAAAGAGATGGTTTTTATTAGTGAACATTCACAAAAAAAGGAATTTACTTCGTCGAAAAATATAGAAAAATCACCTGGTTTCATACATTTACAAGTACATTCATCTTATTCATTGTTAGAAGGAGCTATTTCTTTAAATAATATTTTAGATAAAACTTTCAATGATCAACAACCTGCCATTGCTATAACTGATACGAACAATCTTTTTGGTGCATTAGAGTTTTCTCAAAAAGCTTGTTCAGCTGGTATTCAGCCTATTATAGGCTGTCAACTAGATATTGATATGCAAGATATCTTAACAATGCACAATCAAGACCGGTTATTTTTTCCAAATGTTCCTTCAATTATACTTCTAGCATCCACTGATGAGGGATATAAAAAATTAATTGAGCTTGTAAGTCGTATGTATCTCAAAGATCAAGGTAAGGAATCTGTCCGTATTTGTTTATCTTGGTTGCAAGAAATAGGTACAGAAGGCTTGATTATGTTGACAGGTGGTAGTTCTGGTCCGATAGATAGAGCCTTTTTATTAAACAATCCTCAAATAGCAGAAGAACGAATCCTTACCTTTAAGAATCTTTTTGGTAATCGTCTATATGTTAGCTTAAATCGTCACAAGGGTTATGATCGCTATCGTGAAAGTCAAGTGATTCAGTTGGCTTATAATCATGAACTACCATTAGTAGCAACTAATAATTGTCTTTTTCTATCTGAAGAAGATTACGAAGCACATGATGTCTTGATGGCAATTGCTCATTCAACTTTTATATCTCAAGACGATCGTCCGCAAGTTACTTCTGATCACTACTTGAAAAGTCGTTCTGAGATGATTTCTATGTTTTCTGATTTGCCAGAAGCGCTTGAAAATACAATAGAAATTGCTCGTAGATGTTCTTTTATACTTCAATTACATAAGCCAATTTTACCACGTTTTATTGAACAAGAATGTGATAATATTGAATTAGTAGAAGAAAGTGAATTACGCAATAAGGCGATGAAAGGTTTAGAAATTCGTCTTTCTCAAGGTATAGCAAAGGGATATAATGTGCAAGATTATAGACAACGTCTTGATTATGAGTTGGATATTATTGCACGTATGAGATTTTCAGGATATTTCTTGATTGTGGCTGATTTTATACAATGGGCTAAAAAACATAACATTCCAGTAGGTCCTGGACGAGGTTCAGGAGCAGGATCTGTTGTTGCTTATGCTTTGACAATTACTGACATTGATCCTTTACGTTTTTCTCTTCTTTTTGAGAGATTTTTAAATCCAGATCGTATGTCTATGCCTGATTTTGATATTGATTTTTGTCAAGATCGACGTGATGAAGTTATTCGATATGTGCAAGATAAATATGGACATGAACGAGTAGCTCAGATTATTACTTTTGGATCTTTACAAGCTAGAGCGGCATTGCGTGATGTAGGTCGTGCTTTGCAAATTCCGTATTCTAAAGTTAATCGTATTTGTAAGTTAATACCAAATAATCCAGCACATCCTGTTTCCCTTAAGCAAGCTGTAGAGGAGGATTCTCGTTTGCGAGAAGAAATTTCAGAGGATGATTTGGTAAAGCATCTTATTGAAATTTCTCTAAAATTAGAAGGATTATATCGACACACTTCAACTCATGCAGCGGGTATTGTGATAGGAGATCGTCCATTATCAAAATTAATACCCATGTATCGTGATGTAAGATCTAATCTCCCAGTAACACAATTCAATATGAAATGGGTTGAAAAAGCAGGTTTAGTTAAGTTTGATTTTCTAGGTCTTAAGACTTTGACGTTATTGCAAAAATGCATTGATTTATTATTTAAAAGGGGAATAAAAATTGATTTTTCACTGATTCCTTTTGATGATTGTAAAACATATAATCTTTTAACTGAAAAAGGTACATTGGGAATATTCCAGTTGGAAAGTTCTGGAATGCGTCAAGCGTTGGAAGGTATGCAACCAGATTGTATTGAAGATATAATCGCTCTTGTCTCATTGTATCGTCCAGGCCCAATTGATAATATTGAAGTTTATAATAATCGAAAAAACAAGAAAGTAGTAATAGATTCTATTCATCCATTAATCGATCCAATTCTAAAAGAAACGCAGGGAGTTATTATTTATCAAGAACAAGTTATGCAAATAGCTCAAATACTTTCTGGATATTCTCTCAGTGAAGCAGATGTTTTACGACGTGCAATGGGGAAAAAAATAAAAACAGAAATGGATCAACAAAAAGAGCGTTTCATTTCTGGAGCAAGAAAAAATAATATAAGCGAAAAAGATGCTACTCGTATTTTTGAAGACTTAGCAAAATTTGCAGATTATGGATTTAATAAGTCTCATGCAGCTGCCTATGCGGTTATTTCTTACCGAACTGCATGGATAAAAGCACATTATCCTGTTGAATTTTTAGCTGTTTCTATGACTATAGAAATGGATAATGTAGAAAAAATTAAAAAATTTTGTAAGGATGCACATCAGTTTAATATTAAAATTATTCCTCCATCTGTTAGAACTTCGTGTGTAAATTTTGAAGTAGGTGTAAATTGTATTTACTATTCTTTGGGGGCTATAAAAGGCGTTGGAACAATAACAGCACGTCATATAATGAAAGCACGTGAAGATAAACAATTCGATAGTTTAGAAGATTTTTGTTCAAGAATTGATTCAAAACAATTAAATCGTCGAGTATTAGAGAGTTTAATATTTGCAGGAGCTTTGGATTGTTTTGGATATAATCGTAAGCAATTGTTGCAATCTATTGATAATATTCAAAAGTATTCTCAGTGGATTGAAAAAAATCGTATGAATGAACAAGAAAATATTTTTTCTGATGGAAAGCACAAGTTTCACGACAAAATAACTTTGGAAGAATTCTCGGTTGAAAATTCTTCTGAAAGATTTGAAAATGAACTAAGGGTATTAGGTTTCTATCTTTCAGGACATCCACTTGATGTATATAAGACAATATTACAAAAATTGGATATTAAGGGATATGAAGAAGGTATTGCTAATTTAAAAGAAGAAAATGATTCCATCCGATTAGCTGCTGTTGTAATGAATAAAGAGCAAAAGAAAACGCGAAAAGGATCTAGAATAGGATGGGTTACTTTTTCTGAACCAGATAATGAATATGAGGCAGTTTTTTTCCCTAAACGAGAAAATAAATACAAAAATAAATACAAAGATAAAGAGGACGATTTTTTATGTATTGAGGATTGTTTTGATCATATGATGGAAATTAACTTGCAAGAAACTGAAAATGATCCTTCTTTGAAAGAACAATATGAATCAATAGAAGGACAAAAAACATTTTTATTGAGAGAAAAAAAAGCATACATTATCATGATTTCTTCAGAAGGTAAGCCATCATTCAAAAGAGATTCTGTTCGTTTGTCCTACGTTAGATCTTTGGAAGAGGAATCTAAGGAAATGTTGGATTCTTTGAAAATATATATTCAAGATCGCAGTTCCCTTGAAGAAATTCATAAATATTTTCAAAGTCGAAAAATTAAAAATTATGATAAAATAGGAAAAATAGGCCTTATTTTCATTAAGTTACAAGGAAAAATTGAAATAGAAGTAACTATGGATCAATATTATATATCGCCTGAAATTGCCTTTGATCTTAAACATATTCCAGGTATAACAAAAGTGGTTCAAGTATTAAAATGATAATTCTACTTTAAATATGCCGTATTCATAAATATAATTAATGATAATTAAATTCCATATAAGCAGATAAAAATATGAACTATTCGCGTGATTTTATAAAAGATCTTCTTATTCGTATTCCTATTTCCATTTTAATTGGTAAGTATGTTGATTGGGATCGAAAAAAGACTAATGCGGTAAAAGGTGATTATTGGGCTTGTTGTCCTTTTCATAAGGAAAAAACACCAAGCTTTCATTGTATTGATAGAAAAGGGATCTATTATTGTTTTAGTTGTCATGCAACAGGTGATCATCTGTCTTTTTTATCAGCATTATTTGGATGTTCTTTTGTCGAATCTGTACAAAAATTAGCTGTGATAGTAGGTGTTACATTACCAGTTTTTGATTCTAAAATAGATAAAACAGAAAAAATTCAGACTGGCTTAATACATCTTATGGAAACAGCTGCTGATTTTTTTCACCGTTCTTTGAAAAACAATAATAACAAGCATTTGCGTTCTTATCTAGATAAACGTGGCATAAATTCTCATGCTATAGAGACATTTAAATTAGGATATGCTCCAGATAATCGTGATTATTTAAAGGAATATTTACTGCAAGAATGTTTCCCTCATGAAAAAATAATTGAAGCAGGCCTTTTGATTCATGGAGATAATATAACTATTTCTTATGATAGGTTTCGAAATCGTCTTATTTTTCCTATCTTTTCTTCTAAAGGAAAAGTTATTGCTTTTGGAGGACGCACTCTTTCAAAAGATGATAATGTTAAGTATCTTAATTCACCAGAGACAATTCTTTTTCATAAAGGAAAAAATCTTTATAATTTTTGCGGAGCTTTTAATTATCTTCAAAAATCAACAAGACAAGATTTGCAATGGAAGAGTTCTTCCTTCATTTTGCTTGTAGAAGGTTATATGGATGTTCTTTCTTTATATCAGGCTGGCATAAAAAATGTTGTATCTTCTCTAGGTACTGCTTTAACAGAATATCAATTACTTCTTCTATGGAAGCTGTCTTCTCGTGTAGTATTATGTTTTGATGGTGATGATCCTGGTTTGCGTGCATCATATAGAGCTGTTGATCTTGTATTATATAACTTAATTCCTGGGAAAAGAGTTAGTTTTGTTTTATTGTCAGGAGGAGAGGATCCCGATAGTTTTGTGCGATTCCATGGTAAAGTAGCTTTTGAAAAATTGGTTTTGGAATCATTGCCATTGGTTGATATGCTTTGGAAGCGTGAAACAGAACATCGTTCTTTTGATACTCCTGATGAGCGAGCTGAATTAGAGATACGCCTTAAAAGCTGTATTGATCATATTAAAGATAAAAAATTACGATATTATTATTTTCAAGTAATTCGAGATCGCCTTTATTCTTTGTTTAAGAAGACTAAGGAATCATATTATTTAAGTCAATATTGGAAAAAAAATGAAAGATATAGAGATAAAAAAGGACCTTCTCAAAGATTAATGCAGTCTTCTCTTGTAAAAGGCAAATTTTCTAAAAAACCATCTTTGCGCGAAGCTGCGCTATTATTAACTTTGATTAATCATCCAAATATTTTGCAAGAACAATATCAAGAATTATCTGATATTTGCTATGATAATAGCGAATTACAAAAAATGTGGTCTTTTTTATTTAGTGATTTTTTTTTACAAAAAGATTTTTCGCATCAAGTAATAAATGAAAGACTTTGTGCACGTGGTTTTGGTGAATTATTAAAAAATCTTGATAAACAAGTTCGAGAAGCAGGACTTTGGAGTGCAACTTCTGAAGCACATATTGTAGATGTTAGACAAGGTTATCAACAAGCTCTATCATTATATAAACGTTTTCGGTTATTGTCGCGTCAAAAAGAAGAGATAGAAAAGCAAATAGCACAAGTAACTGCAAATGGAGAAGAAAAAAAAACTGCTCTTTTGATGTCTATCTTGAATGAAATTCATATTCAAATCCATAAGATTGAATCCCAAGAAGCTATGATTGAAGGATTTGGGAAAATGTCTGGACGATTATAAAAAGTTATTTCATTCTATAATTAATATTTTATCTAAATTGTAATTAGTATAATAAAAAAATAATTAAATAAGAAAGATGTAAATTGTTACCTTATATTGAAAAATAAATATTAAAATTAAGATATATAATGAATTTTAAATTTTTTAGTACAATTATTAGATATTTTCTTCGTTTTATATATTTTATTAGAAAAGGTAATTTCCTTATGGAAAATTCAGCTATTAAATCTGCTCTTCAATGTGTTATAGCAGAGAAAAAAGGATTATGTTCTTTAGAGTTATCTTTGAGAGGAGAATTGTCTTCTCATTTTATTCGTGCCGTAGAAAGCATCAATAATATCAAAGGACGTGTTATTATTACTGGAATTGGCAAAAGTGGTCATATTGGTTTAAAATTAGCTTCCACATTTTCTTCTACAGGAACTCCTTCTTTTTTTGTACATGCTGCTGAAGCAAATCACGGTGATCTCGGTATGATTACAAAAGATGATTTGATTATTGCTTTATCATGGAGTGGGGAAAGTAATGAATTAAAGGCTATTTTATGTCATGCTCGTAGATTTTCTATTCCATTAATTGCTATTACCTCTGAAAGAAAATCAGTTTTGGCATTGCATGCAGATATCGTTTTACAATTGCCGAAAGAATTAGAATCATGCCCACATGGTTTAGCTCCAACTACTTCTACTATTATGCAATTGGCAATAGGAGATGCTTTAGCTATGGCTCTTATGAAATCGCGTAATTTTACAGAAAAAGATTTTCATACCTTGCATCCAGGTGGTAAGTTAGGATCATTGTTTATTCGTGCTTCAGAAGTAATGCATTATGGTGAGAGACTTCCTATTGTGAATATAAACTCGTCTTTAGTAGACTCTATTCATGTTATTTCAAAAAAAAGATTTGGCTGTGTGGCTGTTGTTGATGAAGATAAAAAATTAAAGGGAATCGTGACTGAGGGAGATATATTCAGAAACTTTCAAAGAGATCTAAATTTGCTTACTGTTGAAGATGTTATGACAAAAACTCCTAAGTTTATTTTAGAAGACACCCTTTTAACAGTTGCAATGCAACTTTTACAACAACATAATATTTCTGTTCTTATGGTTTTGGATAATAATCAAAGAGTTATAGGTATCATTCACTTTTTGGATTTATTGCGTTTTGGTCTATCGTAGGAATTTAAATTTTAATTTTAATTTAAAATATAATATTTATTGTAAAGATAATAAGGTATGATTTTGCCTGTTAAAAACGTAAAAATTAGTTAGAAAAATTAATATTTAATTTTCTCCATAATAAAAGTGAAAAAATAATTTATAATATTGTTAAATCTTGGTTTTTTATAAGTTGCTATAAATAGTTTTTTTCAATAAATAATAACATATATAAGAAAATAATATGGATAATGAAAATACTTTTACAAAACACGATGTTATTGCTGTATATAAGATATTAGATCAAAATATTATATAATTATTGATACGTATTCGTTGATCTTAAGTTCTATAATATAGTATAAGGTTACCATAAGATTGTTTAATTGGGATGTAGCCAAGTGGCAAGGCAGTGGTTTTTGGTACCGCGATCCCTGGTTCGAATCCAGGCATCCCAGCCATTAAAATTATCAAATAAATATAATATTTTATCTAGAATGGTAATTATATACATTCTATTAAATAATAAATCTAAAAAATTAACACTTTTAGTGATTTTATATTTTAATTTTTTCTCTAAAATATTTAAAAAATAACTATCCGTTATTGATATATTTTGGGAGAAATTATTACTTATATTTTGTTGTTAAGCTTTATTTTTCTTCCAAGGTTAGGAAAAATTTGTAGTATTGCACCTATGCTATACAAGTAAATTCCGCATAAGCTAAAAACAAAACAGAACAAGCGGGATACCTGAAAATTTGATGTTAATGCATAGAATCCCAAAGCACACCAGCAAAAGAATACGAAAATATTAATAGGACGTAATCTAACAACTCGGATTGGATGTAAGAAATTAATTGGAACGAATGTTAGAACAACTGATGTTGTAATAATTATTGATGATATAAGAATGCTTGCGTCAGTTGATATTATAAAAAACACAATCATATTCCATGCTGCTGGAAATCCAGAAAAGAAGTTTTCTTCTGTCTTTATGTTTGTATAAGCATAATAAATGGCACCTGATATAACAATCATTCCTGCGGCAATAGATGATCCGCTACTTCCTAACTTATTACTCTGGTATAATGCAAAAGCAGGAAGAATAACATATGTTAAATAATCAATAATATTATCAAGAGTATCTCCAGACCAATTAGGAAGAACTTCCTTTACGCGCATCTTACGAGCTATAGGACCATCAAATCCATCTATAATAAGAGCTAATCCTAGCCACCAGAACATATCAACGATTCTATACTGAGATGCTGCCGTGACACCAAGAAAAGCAACGAAAGATCCAAAAGCTGTAAAGATATGAACTGAAAATGCTCTAACACGTTTATGTGGAAAATTTTTATAATTCATTTTTACGATCATTGAACGTTACTATACGGGGATTCTATTAATTCAAGAGATATTATAGCAATCATTATTATTTCGTTTTTACCTACTAGTCAACATAATCCAGAAGATATACAATAATACATTGTTGGCATTATCGGTATATGTATTTGAGATAGCAAAAAAAATAATTTCAAGTGAAGGTATAGTGAGATGAATCATTTTGATGTGATTATTGTCGGTAGTGGTCTTGTCGGTTCTATTGCCGCGATTGGTGCTGCTAAAAAGGGTTTGTTAACAGCTCTTGTTTCTCCTGTATCTAATTTTAATGATTTGCGCACTACTATGGTTATGGATGAAGGAGTTGGATTTTTAAAAGAACTTAATATATGGGATTCTATTCAAAATTTTGCAGAACCAGTATCTTCTTTTAAATTAGTTGATAGAACAGATCGTTTTATCACGGCTCCAGATTCTGTATTCGATTCTTCTGAAATTGGTCTAGATGCGTTTGGATATAATATTCCTAATTATCCATTTATAGAAGTTATGAAAAAGAAGATTTCTCATGAATCTTTAATTCATTGTTTTGATGCTCTAGCTGATGATCTGCAAATAAGAGATAAAGATATTACATTGACTCTTTCTACAGGGCAAAAAATTATTGGTAAATTTATTGTTGGTAGTGATGGTCGAAATTCATCTATTCGTAGACAAATGTCTTGCGGAGAAAAAAAATGGTCTTATCCACAAAAAGCACTTGTTTTAAATTTTCATCATTCTATGCCTCATAATGGTTTATGTGTAGAGCTTCATAAGCATCTAGGAACTGTTACTCAAATTCCTTTACGGGGAAATTGTTCTAGCTTGGTATGGATGATGGAAGATCAAGAGGCAGATTTTTATCATAAGCTACCTGCGCATGAAATATCTCGTAGGCTTGAACAGTATCTTTATCCTGTAGTTGGAAAGATTGAAGTTATAACAGATGTGCAAAGCTTTCAATTATCAGGTATGATGTCGAATTGTTTTGGCAAGAATAGGTTAGTACTAGCTGGAGAATCTGCTCATGCGTTTCCTCCGATATATGGACAAGGTTTTAATTTATCTATTCAAGATGTTATCGTTTTATTGAGCTTGATTCAAAGCGATAAGATTTCTTTTGGGGATATAGGAAATCGTTATCATTCTATGCGTAGTGTGGATATTCTTAAGAGGATGATAGGCATAGATTTATTTAATAGATCATTATTCGCACAATATCCTCTTTTACATCTGTTGCGTGTTGGAACATTTCATGTTTTGAAAAAAATGATACCTCTACGACGTCAAGTTATGCGTCAATCCCTTTTTGTGAGAAGTTTATGATATATTTTATTTCTTTCTCTAAAAATTATTTTTCTTGTAAAAGCATAACATACCGTATGAAGCAATGATAATATAACATATAGCTGGTATAAAAAAAGCTTCCCTTATGCCTACAATATCCGTAATATGTCCAAAAATCAAAGGTATAATTACACCTCCTGATATGCTTGTACATATTATTCCTGATGCTTCAGAGACTCTGTCTTTTAGTTTAAAAATTGCTAGGGAAAATATTGTTGGAAACATAATAGAATTGCATAGGCCAACTGCTATTATAGACCATCCTGATATAAATCCAGTAGTATAAGAGGAAATCATGATCAATGAAAATGCTGTTGTTGCAAATGAAAATAGGATTTTTTCTGTAGAAAAACGTGATAGTATCCAGTATCCTATTAAACGACCAATCATTGCACTACCCCAATACATTGAGGTATGCTGACCAGCAGATATCCCTTCTAATGATAGTGTATCTTGGCGCATTAGATAGTTTACCATAATACTACCAATAGCTACTTCTGCTCCAACGTAAAGGAATATACAAATTGTTCCTATTGTAAATCTAGGGCTTGCTAATATATTTAGCATTTTGGAAAAGTCTGTGGATTCTTCTCTATAATCGGCAAGAATAGTTCTTTGTTTCCAGCATAAAAAAGTAACAAAAAGAATGATAGCTGCAAGCACTAAATATATTTGTGATATAATGTATGCTGTATTTTCCCTGTATACTATAATAGCATCCGATGACATTGATGAATTTGAACTCGTAAGATTTCTTAATATTAATATGGATCCTATATAAGGGAAAACAACTGTTCCTAAAGAATTGAAAGATTGTGCAAAAGTCAATCTACTAGCTGCTGTTTCAGGGGGGCCAAGAAGAGAAATAAGAGGGTTTAAAGCGACTTGGATTATTACAACTCCTACTGCTAAGATGCATAAGGGAAATAAAAAAGCTGAAAATGTCGTAACTTGAGTAGTGGTTATAAAAAGTATGCATCCTAAAGACATAATCAGTAATCCTATGCAGATGCCTTTCATGTAACCGTATCGCTGAATAAACATACCAGATGGTATGGAGAAAAAGAAATAACATGAAAAAAAAACTGTTTCAACGAGCATTGCTTGAAAATATGTAAGAGAAAAGCTGTTTTGTAGTTTTGGTATAAGAATAGAATTAAGACTTGTTATTCCTCCGAATAAAAAGAATAATAAAAATGCATAAATTTTTGTGTACTTAACGTTGCTAGTAATTATATATTTCATAATTTTTTCCTATTCTTAATCAGTAATAAGATATTCGTAGGATTGGGTTTGTCTATGTTGATTCATATAATATAGCATGTATTTTTTTTAATTTATTATATTAAACTTTATTTTTAATTCAAGGTTAATAATAGCAGTAATAAATATTAATATATTATTATTGTTATTACTATGAAGTTGTTTATTATTTTAACATATGCTTACAAGCCTGTAGAACTATAATTATCTATTAAGATAAATAATAAAAGCTAAAGTATTACGAAGGTTTTGATAGTAATAATCAAGATTAATCTATGAATATGAACAAAAAATAATTTTTAAATAAATTGGTGGGTGATGCAGGGTTCGAACCAGCGACCGGCTGATTAAGAGTCAGCTGCTCTACCACTGAGCTAATCACCCACATAATAACCATTTAATTAACGTTATATCTTATTTTAATATATTAAGTGTTATTTGTCTAGTATTATAAGATATAGTAAATTTAACAAATTTGTTATTCCATACTAAACTATGATAATATTTTTTTATTATATCATTTTCCCTCGTTAATTAGAAATATGCCATTATTAAATGAGGCAAAATTCCCTAATTATATTAAATTTTTTTATTACTAAGACATTATTATTATTCTAGAAATTAGAACTTATAATATTTGATAGGTGGATTAGGAAGAGGAAAAGCATCTACTATATCTTTTGTTTTTTTAAGAGAAATATTTTTATTCATGTCTTCTTTATTAGATGAATTGATTGTATCGTGGTTCCTTTTACTATGAATTGAAGTTTTTTTCTTCTTTTCACTGCTGGTTATTTCTTTTGACTCCTCTAACATATTTTTTGGACAAGCAGGTATTTCATAGCAGAATAATATTAGATATTGGGTAGTAAAAGTGAGTAATAGTAAAGTTTTATAAGAAAAACGCAAATACATAAAGAAATTTTCCTTTTAATTAAGAGATCATAATAAGGATAGCATATTAAAATAAAAGAGCAATTATCATCGAGAATATAAAAATTTTTATTATTTTGATGATGTCCTATTATTTTTAATATTTTTATCATGAATAATTTATTTAAACAAAAGGTTATAATATTAGAAGCATATTATGCGATCTATTTCGCTTAATGGATGAGAATTATTGAGTATTTTTCTTGTTTTTTTTTCATCTTGTTCTGTATGTTTTTTTAACTCTTGTAGATCTTTAAATTTGATTTCTTCTCGCAAGTAATCAAAGAATGAAACACTACATATTTGTCCGTATATTTCTTTAGAAAAGTCAAAGATAAAACTCTCTAATATAAGAGGGCCATTTGATATTATTGTTGGATTTCTACCAAAGTTTGCAATTCCATCATAAGATGTTTTGTCTTGTATGCGGAAGCGGATTGCATATACTCCTTCTTTTAGTAAGATTTCAGGTGACAGTTTCATATTAGCTGTAGGAAATCCTATGGTGCGTCCGATTTTTTTTCCATGAGTTACGGGTGCTTCAATAGTAAAACGATATCCGAGCAGGTGATTTGCATCAGTTATCCGCCCTTGTGTTAGTGCAGTTCTAATATTGCTTGAAGACACTATTTGAGAATTTTTATCACGTAATTCATCAATGGAAATAGTATTAAAACCGTATTTTTCTCCATTTTTTTTCAATATATTTTCGTTTCCAGAGCGATTTTTACCGAAACAGAACTTAGTTCCTATAATAACTTTGCTTATTTTGAGCCATTCTACTAATATTTTTTGTATAAATTGTTCGGCGGAATAATTGGCGGTTTCTAAAGTAAATTTATATCTAATTAGTGCAGAAAATCCCATATTTTCTAATATTTTTTCCTGAATTGAGGGTTGTGTTAATGTAAAAATTGGAGAAGAAGAGTATAGAATATTACGAGGATGAGGATTAAATGATAGAACTATACTAGGAGATCCATTAGCTATTTTAATTGCGTGTTTTAATATAAAGTTATGTCCGAGATGTATTCCATCGAAATTACCGATGACAACCACTCCTCCTTTTAAGTGATTGGGTAATGTTTGATTAATTTCAATGTTATGGAAAACGTGCATAGTTGTCCTTCTTATATTATTTTAATTTCCTAATCCACCAATTAGGATGCAAATTTCTTTTAGAAAAGAAAATTTGTAGCATTTTTTCGTTAGTATTATTATTTGATAAGTATTCATTTCTATGAATGCCTTCGCTTACATATAATGCATCTATTCCAAATTGAAGGGCTCCTTTTATATCGGTTTCTATACCATCTCCGATAGCAAGTACTCGTCTTTTGTTTAATGATTTGCATAAAGTGGATATTTTTTTAAATGCCATTTCGTAGATAGGCAAATGGGGTTTCCCTACCATTTTAACTATTCCATTCATTCCTTGATAAATTAGTGCTAATGCTCCAGCACAAGGAATAATTTTATTACCACGACTAGCATAAATATCTGGATTAGCACATATAAAAGGGATATGTCGATGGGCAAAACGATCTAAAAGTGTAATATATTCTTCGGGTTTTTCTGTTTCATCATTATAGAGGCCAGTGCATATTATTTTTTTTGCAGATTTCTCATCTGATATTTTAACTTTGAGATTTTCAAGTAGAGTATAATCTCTTTTAGGGCCTATAAAAAAAATATCTAGTGATTCCTCTTTTATCAGGGTATGTGTTAAGTCTCCAGAAGTTATAATATCATCCCAGAATTTAGGTATTGGTTCAAATGATTTTATTTGTAAAACAACGTTTGAAGATAGACGTGGGGAATTAGTTAACAATATTACTTTTAAACCGTTTGCACGTGCTTTCTGTAAAGCATAAATGCTGTTGTGAAAAATTTTTTTCCCATCATGAATTACGCCCCATACATCACAAAGAATAATATCATAATATGGTAAAATTGTGCATAAAGATGCGATTTCTTTCGTCATTTGTATTCCTTTATTTGCAAGCACATCTACAATAACCGATATTCAGTTTTATATTTGTTTGTCAATTTGTTCTTTGATCGCATTTATTATGCAATGAGTTCTTTTATTATTATTGCTCCTCTTGACTTCGCAATGGTTTATTCCTAGATGATTATTGCTAGCACTCGTTTTTGTAGGGTGGTGCAATAGCGAAGATTTATTTGGAAGTCGTTGTTGATTTAGTTTTTTTGTTATTAATGTAGGAGTTTAGATATGGTGGATAAACGATATTTGCGTCCGTCAAGAGGTCGTGTGGTTGTACGCCGTCTTCAAAGTGAAACAATGACAGAAAGTGGTCTTATAATACCTCCTACTGTCTCTGAAAAGCCTTCTGCTTGTGGTGGTGAAGTTATGTGGGTTGGTAATGGTGTTCTAGATCAGTCAGGAAAAGTGATAGAACCAGAAGTAAAACCAGGTGATGTCGTGCTTTTTGGTAAATGGTCTGGGACAGAAATAAATCTTGGGGGAGACGATGAATATCTTGTGATGCAGGAATCAGATATCATAGGTGTCGTTGTTAATGAGAAAAAAAAGATAAATAAATAATATTTTAGAGATGATGGGATCTTATGGATCCCTTTAGATTATTTGATTTTATATAGAATCTAGGAGTTTTAGTCTATGGCTGCTAAAGACATTAAGTTGGGTATGAGTGCTCGAGACAGTGTTGCATATGGCGTTAATATGCTTGCTGATGCTGTTAAATGTACTCTTGGTCCTAAGGGGCGTTGTGTTGTGATCGCTAATTCCTTTGGTGCTCCTCGTGTTACTAAGGATGGTGTGAGTGTTGCTAAAAGTATAAGTTTTAAAAATCCTTTTCATGAAGTCGGTGCTCGTATGATACGGGATGTAGCGACTAATGCGGAAGATAATTCAGGGGATGGTACAACTACTGCTACTTGTCTTGCTCAAGCAATTATTAATGAAGGTCGAAAATACGTTGCCGCTGGTCTTAATCCTATGGATATAAGACGTGGTATCAATCTCGCTGTTCAAGAAGTTGTCGATTATCTCAAGGTAAATCATAAGAAAGTTGGAAGTCGTGAAGAAATTATCCAGGTAGCAACTATTTCTGCTAATGGTGATAAAGATATTGGTGAACAGATTGCTTATGCAATGGAAAAAATAGGTCCACATGGAATTATCACTATTGATCAATCTAAAACAGCTACTACTGAGGTTAGGGTTGTTAAAGGTATGCAATTTGATAGGGGTTATATCTCTCCTTACTTTGTGACCAATTCAGAAAGAATGACAGCTGAAGCTGAGAACCCATATATTTTACTTTACGATAAGAAAATATCAGCTCTTCAACCTCTTATTCCAATACTTGAAAGTGTAGCTCAATCTGGTAGACCTCTATGTATTATTGCTGAAGATATAGAAGGGGATGCTTTGGCAACTCTTGTTGTTAATAGATTACGTTGTAACCTATCAGTTATTGGAACTAAAACACCTGCTTTTGGTGATCGTCGTAAAGCAATGCTTCAGGATATTGCTGTTTTGGTTGGTGCTACTGTTATTTCTGATGAAGTTGGGCTTAAACTTGAGAAAGTTACGCTTGCTGATTTAGGTTCTGCTAAAAAAATTGTTATGACTAAAGATGAGACAACAATCGTTGGTGGAAATGGTTCTCCGGAAAAAGTGAAATCTCGTGTTAGCGAAATTCAAAGGTCTATTGAGGAAACTAAATCAGATTATGATCGTGATAAACTTAAAGAGCGTCTAGCTAAGTTGGCTGGTGGTGTTGCTGTTATAGAAGTTGGAGATGTAACAGAAGCAGCTTTAAGTGAGAAAAAAGATCGCTATCAGGATTCACTTGATGCTACACGTGCTGCATCTGATGAAGGTATTGTTGCAGGTGGTGGTCTTGCTCTTGTTCGTGCTGCTCAGGCCTTATCTGTTAAGGGTGATAATGAAGACCAGTCTGCAGGTATAGAAATTATTCGCAAGACTCTTTCTTATCCATGTCGGCAGATCATTGAAAATGCGGGTGATGAAGCTGCACTTATTGTTAGCAAAATACAAGAAAATAAAAATGTTAATTATGGGTATAATGCTCAAACAGGTGTTTTCGGTGATATGTTTGAAATGGGTATCATTGATCCTGTAAAGGTTGTCCGTAATGCTCTACAGTTTGCTGCATCTGTTTCATCTATGCTATTGATTACCGAAGCAGTTGTTGTTGATCTTCCAAAAGAAGAAACAGCATCTCCTCAAATGCCTGCTGGTGGTGGTATGGGTGGTATGGGTGGTATGGATATGATGTAAATCATTTTCTTATCGCTATATATTTTACCGATTGGAGAGAAGATACTCTTGGAGTATCTTCTCTCCTTTATTATGGGAAAATATAATTGATTACTTATAATTTTTCTATTCTTATTATTGCAAAATTCTTTTCACTATATAAAAGGCATATTTTATCTATTTTATAAATATAGATAAATGTATATTTTGTATAATAAGTTCATTTTATTTTTGATCTTGAAAATAAAGTAATTTTTTTATTAGTTCGCAGAAACAATATTATTATATATTATAAATATATATTTTTTTTTGAGGATTTACTTTTATATCCTGTCTTTATTAACTTTTTCTAATTAGGTACATAGGAAAAAAATATAAAACAACAATGCGAGATTATGTCAGAACAATTTTAATAATGAAAAACGCTATAAGAAAATAATCTATCCAAGTGCTACAACGAATATATAAATATGATTATTTATCTTTTTATCATGGTGGGCAATGAGAGAGTCGAACTCCCGACATCCTCGGTGTAAACGAGGCGCTCTACCACTGAGCTAATCGCCCTCAACTACAATCTGATACAATAATTTTTTGATATTCGCAAATAAAAAAATAAAAATAGGGTATTTTTTTGTTGATAAAAAATACATAAAGTTTTTCTTAATTATATAAATTATTTTACTATGTTTGTAGATTGTATAAGGGTTTGTTATGTATTAAAGTTTCTGTATCTTTTTTGATAATTTTTCTGTGACTTAATTTATTTTTGTTGTGTTATATACTATTATTGTAGTAGATAATCCTGGTGATATTGTTTTTATTTTTTATTATATAGTAGTATAGACATCACTTATTTTTTTGACTATTTTATGTTGCTAGTTAAGCGGGTGTAGCTCAGTTGGTTAGAGCGCCGGCCTGTCACGCCGGAGGTCACGGGTTCGAGCCCCGTCACTCGCGCCATATAAATGATTATTTCGTGCAGCGTATTATTTTTTTAATGCAATATTATGTGATTTTTGCAATAATTAATTTGTTTAGTGTTGTTACGTACTTTGTATAGTGGAAATTTTCAATATGGGTGATTTTTTAACTTCTTATGCGCCGATTATAGTATTTATAGCTATTGTATCTGCAATAGTTCTATCTCTTATGATTTCTCCTTTTATTATTGCTGTTAAATCTCCTGATTCGGAAAAATTATCTACTTATGAGTGTGGTTTTGATCCTTTTGATAATGCTCGTGTAAAATTTGATATTAGATTCTGTCTAGTCTCTGTTTTGTTTATCATTTTTGACTTAGAGATCGCCTTTTTATTTCCTTGGGCAGTTTGTTTTAAAGGGATTAGTTGGTTGGGTTTTTGTTCTATGATGATATTTCTAGGTATTTTGGTTATTGGATTCATTTATGAGTGGAAAAAAGGGGCTTTAGAATGGGATTGAAAAGGATTAATGAGAAGATCGTTTTTGGTCATAATTGTGGCTTGTCGTCAGATAGGGAAAGCTCGAATTTTATTGAAATTAATAGTGATTTGTCTAATAAAGGTTTCCTTGTAACCTCGGTTGATCAATTGGTGACTTGGGCTCGTACTGGATCATTAATGTGGATGACTTTTGGGTTGGCGTGTTGTGCTGTTGAAATGATGCAGGCTTCTATGCCCCGTTATGATCTTGAGCGTTTTGGTTTTGCTCCGCGTGCTTCGCCAAGGCAATCAGATGTTATGATTGTTGCTGGTACATTGACTAATAAGATGGCTTCGGCTCTTCGTAAGGTATATGATCAGATGCCTGAGCCTCGTTATGTTATTTCTATGGGTTCGTGTGCTAATGGAGGTGGATATTACCATTATTCATACTCTGTTGTACGAGGATGTGATCGTATTGTTCCTGTAGATATATATGTTCCTGGATGCCCTCCTACAGCAGAAGCTCTTCTTTATGGCGTTCTTTTATTGCAGAAGAAAATTCGTCGTGTCGGAAATATCAAGCGTTAAAAAGGAAGTGTTGTGGTTAAGAAGATTAAAAATATAGGTGATTACATAGTTAGTTCCTTTGATGGTTCTATAGAATTGAGAATTAATTCAATAGGAGAGTTATCTATTGATGTTAATCGCAATGAATTGGTTTCGCTTTGTTATTTTCTTCGAGATGATCATAATTGTTGTTTTGTTAACATTGTAGATTTGTGTGGTGTAGATTTTTTAAGTCGTACTAGTCGTTTTGATGTTGTTTATCATTTTTTATCTCCAAAATATAATAGTCGTGTGCGGGTAAAAGTAGCTATTTCCGAAGGAGAGTGTGTGCCTTCTATAATAGAAGTTTATCCTGGAGCAGGTTGGTTTGAACGTGAGGTATGGGATATGTATGGTATTCACTTTGAAAATCATCCTGATTTAAGGCGTATTCTCACAGATTATGGTTTTAAAGGTCATCCTTTACGCAAGGATTTTCCTGTTACTGGCTTTGTGGAGCTTCATTATGATAATGACGCTAAAAAAGTTGTTTATCGTCCTGTAGAATTGATGCAAGAGCATAGGGACTATGATTTTTTGTCTCCTTGGGAAGGATCTGAATCTTTGTTTGCTAAAAAAGATTCGAATAATAATGTTCCTTAGTAAAGTTTCCTTTTGGTTTTGTAAGATGGAGTCTGCATAGATGGGTAAAAAAAAGGATCGTGTATTTACTATAAATTTTGGTCCACAGCATCCTGCGGCACATGGGGTTTTGCGGCTTATTCTTGAGTTAGATGGTGAGATTGTAGAGCGTGTTGATCCTCATATAGGGCTATTGCATAGAGGAACTGAGAAGCTTATTGAGACAAAAACCTTTTTGCAAGCTGTTCCATATTTTGATCGTTTGGATTATGTGTCTCCTATGAATCAAGAGCATGCGTATGCTTTGGCGGTAGAAAAGCTTCTGGGAATTGAGATTCCAATTCGTGGACAATTGATTCGTGTTCTTTATTCTGAAATTGGTCGTATTCTATCTCATTTATTAAATGTCACTACTCAGGCTATGGATGTTGGGGCATTGACTCCTCCTTTATGGGGTTTTGAAGAACGAGAAAAGCTGATGGTGTTTTACGAACGTGCATCTGGATCGCGTATGCATGCAGCGTATTTCCGTCCTGGAGGAGTCCATCAGGATATTCCGCCTGAATTAGTAGATGATATTGGTTGTTGGTGTGATTCTTTTCCATCTGTCCTTGATGATATAAGTGATCTTTTAACTAATAATCGTATATTTAAACAGCGCAATGTTAATATTGGTGTTGTTAAGCTTGAAGATGCATGGGGATGGGGATTTTCAGGAGTTATGATTCGTGGATCTGGTGCTCCTTGGGATTTGCGTAAATCTCAACCATATGAATGTTATTCAGATATGGATTTTGATATTCCTATCGGGAAAAATGGAGATTGTTATGATCGATATCTAGTGCGTATGATGGAGATGCGTGAATCTTTAAAAATCATACGTCAATGTGTTAATCTTTTGCTTGGAAAAAATAAAAATGGTCCAGTATCTTCTTCTGATTCTAAGATTGTTCCTCCTAAAAGAGCGTATATGAAACGTTCTATGGAAGCATTGATTCATCATTTTAAGCTTTATACTGAAGGATATCATGTTCCAAGTGGTGAGGTTTATGCAGCTGTAGAAGCTCCTAAAGGAGAGTTTGGGGTTTATTTGATTTCAGATGGTAGTAATAAGCCTTATCGTTGTAAGATTCGTGCACCTGGATATTCACATCTTCAGGCAATAGAGTTTTTATGTAAAGGTCATCAATTAGCAGATGTATCAGCTATTTTAGGATCTTTGGATATTGTTTTTGGTGAGGTTGATAGATAATTCTACTTGGGAATTGTTTTGTATTGGTTAGACTTTTTTTATTTATATTAATTTGATAAGGGCGTGTGAAGGGATATGTCTATTCGTCGATTAGCAGAAGAAGAATTGCAACCATCTTATTTTTCTTTTAGTGAGGAAAATATTGTTTGGGCTAATGAAGTTATTAGTAAATATCCTCATTCACGTCGTCAATCCGTAGTTGTTCCGTTGTTGATGCGTGTTCAAGAGCAAGAAGGATGGATTAGTCGTGCATCGATTGAGGTTGTCGCTAATATGTTGGATATGGCATATATCCGAGTTCTTGAAATTGTAACTTTTTATACGCAATTTCAATTGTCTCCAGTAGGAACTCGTGCTCATGTTCAGGTATGTGGTACTACTCCTTGTATGTTGCGAGGATGTGAAGATTTGATTGAAGTTTGTCGCAATAAAATTCATCAAAAGCCTTTGTGTAGAAATTCAGATGGAACTCTTTCGTGGGAAGAGGTTGAATGTCAGGGAGCTTGTGTTAATGCCCCGATGGTTATGATAGGGAAAGACACTTATGAAGATCTAACTCCAGCACGTTTGGAAGAAATCATTGACGTTTTTTCTGCTGGGCATGGTGATAGTATACGTCCTGGCCCTCAGATTGACCGAATAAGTTCTTCTCCTGCAGGTGGATTAACTTCACTTTTAGCATATAATAGTAAAAAAGGAGGTGGAAAATAAGTTTGAGTTATCATCTTGATTCCTTTTCTTTCTTGTAAGATATTCCATTGGTTTTAAGATAAACATCTTTAAAAGTATTTTGATTTATTTATTTTTTTTTTTATATATGTCGCTAATAAAATTATATTTGGGAGATGACGATTTTTTTGAAGGTCTAAGAAATAATTCTTTATAAAGAAAATTATAGAAAGTATTAATATGTTAAAAGATCAAGATCGTATTTTTACTAACTTATATGGTTTGCAAGGAAAATCTCTTAGTGAATCTATGAGTAGAGGTCATTGGGATAATACTGATAAGATTCTAGAAAAGGGTCGTGATTGGATTATTAATGAAATAAAATTATCTGGTTTACGTGGGCGTGGTGGAGCTGGTTTTTCTACTGGAATGAAATGGTCTTTCATGCCGAAAGTGTGTTCTGATCGTCCTCATTATCTCGTAGTGAATGCTGATGAGTCAGAGCCTGGTACTTGTAAAGATCGTGATATAATGAGACATGAACCACATACGTTGATTGAAGGTTGTGTAATTGCTGCCTTTGCTATAGGTGCTCATTGCGTTTTTATTTATGTTAGGGGAGAATTTATAAGAGAACGTGAATCTCTTCAGGTAGCGGTAGATGAATGTTATGATCGAGGTATTCTTGGTTTGAATAGTATACTTGGCTATGATGTTAATATTATTGTTCATCATGGTGCTGGAGCTTATATTTGTGGAGAAGAAACTGCTTTGCTGGAAAGTCTTGAAGGGAAGAAAGGTCAACCTCGTCTTAAGCCT
This sequence comes from Candidatus Liberibacter brunswickensis, assembly GCF_036858155.1. NCBI lineage: Bacteria > Pseudomonadati > Pseudomonadota > Alphaproteobacteria > Hyphomicrobiales > Rhizobiaceae > Liberibacter > Candidatus Liberibacter brunswickensis. The sequence goes on from NZ_JAAEJX010000010.1 coordinate 28,161, forward strand.
CCTTTCCCTGCGAATATAGGTTTATATGGTTGTCCTACTACAGTTAACAATGTTGAATCTATCGCAGTGGTTCCTACTATTTTAAGGCGTGGTGCAAGTTGGTATTCTGGATTTGGTCGAGAAAATAATAGGGGTACTAAGCTTTTTTGTATTTCTGGACATGTTAATCATCCTTGTACTGTTGAAGAATCTATGTCGATTACTTTTGATGAGTTAATTGAAAAGCATTGTGGTGGTATTAGAGGTGGATGGGAAAACCTTTTAGCAGTTATTCCAGGTGGTTCTTCTGTTCCCTGTCTTACAGCTGATCAAATGAGAGGTGCTATTATGGATTATGATAGTTTGAAAGAAATGGGATCGGGATTGGGTACTGCAGCTGTAATAGTTATGGATCGGTCTACAGATATCATTAAGGCTATATGGCGTTTATCTGTTTTTTATAAACATGAGAGTTGTGGTCAGTGTACGCCATGCCGTGAAGGTACTGGATGGATGATGCGTGTGATGGAACGAATGGTTAAAGGTATAGCTCAAAAGCGTGAAATTGATATGCTTTTTGAAGTAAGTAAAAATATAGAAGGGCGTACAATATGTGCTCTTGGTGATGCGGCAGCTTGGCCAATACAAGGGTTAATAAAGAATTTTCGACATTTAATTGAAGAGCGTATTGATCATTATAATACGAGTCATTTTTAATAATATGAGGTAGAAATATCAAATATTTTTTTAGGGTATTTTTTGTAACAAGTGGTTTATGCACATGATGATGAAGTTAAAAGTTGATGGTATAGAGATTGAGGTTCCTAGCGATTTCACGCTTCTTCAAGCTTGTGAGTTTGCTGGTGCTGAAATTCCTCGTTTTTGTTTTCACGAGAGATTATCTATCGCTGGTAATTGTCGTATGTGTTTGGTAGAGGTTAAGGGTATTGCTTCTAAGCCTCAAGCTTCGTGTGCTATGAATGTTTTTGATTTGCGTGCTGGGCCTAATGGTGAATTGCCTGAGGTCTTTACTAAGACTCCTATGGTTACTAAAGCTCGTGCTGGTGTAATGGAGTTTCTCTTAATTAATCATCCATTGGATTGCCCTGTATGTGATCAGGGTGGAGAGTGTGATTTACAGGATCAAGCTTTGTTTTTTGGTTTTGGATATTCTCGTTATAGTGAAGGAAAGAGAGCTGTTGAAGATAAATTCATAGGTCCATTAGTAAAAACGGTTATGAATCGTTGTATACATTGTACTCGTTGCGTGCGTTTTCTAACTGAAGTTGCGGGGGTTTCAGAGTTAGGTTTAGTAGGAAGAGGTGAAGATGCCGAAATTACTACTTATCTGGAACGTTCTTTAACATCTGAAATGCAAGGTAACATTATTGATCTTTGTCCTGTTGGTGCTTTGACTTCAAAGCCATTTGCATTTACAGGTCGTTCATGGGAATTTACAAAGACAGATAGTATAGATGTAATGGACGCTCTTGGTTCTGCAATTAGGATTGATTCTCGTGGTTGTGAGATTATGAGAATTCTTCCTCGTGTAAATGAATCTATTAATGAAGAATGGATATCAGATAAAACTCGTTTTATTTGGGATGGTCTTAAAGTGCAGCGTTTAGATTGTCCTTATGTACGTATCAATGGGATTTTGAAGCCTGTCAATTGGGATTATGCTTTGAATGCAATTAAATCATCAGTTTTGTCTTCTGGTGTGAAAGTTGGAGCTTTTATAGGAGATTTTTCTTCTGTGGAAGAGATATATGCGCTTAAGTTGTTGATGCAGTCTTTAGGATCTGATATTTTCGATTGCCGACAAAATGGTGGGTATATTGATCCTTCATATGGTCGTTCAAGTTATATTTTTAATCAAACTATTCAAGGTATAGATGAAGCGGATGCTATATTGATTATTGGTTCTAATCCTCGTTTAGAGGCAGCTGTTTTGAATGCACGTATTCGTAAACGTTGGCAGCGTGGTGATTGTCCTATTGCCGTTATTGGAGATGTTGGAGAATTGCTATACAAGTATCAGCATATAGGTGTCGGTAGCAAAGATTTATCTGAACTTATTGAGGGAAAACATTCTTTTTTAAATAAACTAAAAGAAGTTTCTCATCCTTTGGTTATAGTGGGTCAAGGAGCTATTAATAGTTCGGATAGCCTTGAAGTAATGGCTAATGTTGCGAAATTAGTTATTGATATTGGAGGAATCAGTGATTCATGGAATGGTTTAGCGGTTTTGCATACAGTTGCTTCGCGTGTTGGTGCTTTAGATTTAGGTTTTGTACCTGCTGATGATAGTGTAAATGCAACTAATATTTTAGACAAAACTGATGTTGTGTTTTTATTGGGAGCTGATGAATTAGATTATTCTAATAAGAAATCTTTTACTATATACATAGGTTCTCATGGTGATAAAGGAGCTCAATCAGCTGATGTTATATTGCCTGGAGCTGCATATACAGAAAAATCAGGTTTATGGGTTAACACTGAGGGAAGAGTACAAATGGGATTACGTGCTATTTTCCCTCCAGGTGATGCAAGAGAAGATTGGTCAATTATTTGTGCTATTGCCGATGAATTAAAATGTAGTTTGCCTTTTAATTCTTTATCTCAATTGCGATCTCATTTATATTCTCATTATCCGCACTTTATGCAATTAGATACAATACTGCCTTCTCCTGTAGATGGTATTTATTCTTTGGCTAAAAAAGTGGGAAAAATGCAGAAAAGAAAGTTTGTTTCAACCATAGATAATTTTTATTTAGCAAATTCTATAGCAAGAGCATCAGCAACTATGGCTAAATGTTCTCTTGCTGTACAAAATTGTGAAAAAGGAATTTTTGATGTTTCATAGGGATTAGAATAATGTCTTCCTTCTTAGAAGATTTTTTTATACCTTTATTTTTTATGGTCATTAAATCAATCTTTTTTTTGATTGGCCTTTTGATATTTATTGCATACATTTTGCTTATGGATCGTAAGGTTTGGGCGGCAGTACAGCTGCGTCGTGGTCCTAATGTAGTAGGTCCTTGGGGAATGTTGCAATCTTTTGCTGATTTTTTGAAGTTTTTGTTGAAAGAGCCAATTGTTCCCAATAAATCTAATAAGGTTTTATTTCTTTTAGCACCAGTTATTTCTGCTATTTTATCTTTATCTGCGTGGGCTGTTATGCCTATTTCAGAGGGTTGGGTTATTGCAGATATTAATGTTGGTATACTCTATATTCTAGCTATTTCTTCTCTTGAGGTTTATGGTATCATTATAGGGGGATGGTCTTCAAATTCTAAATATGCATTTCTTGGTTCGTTGCGTTCTGCAGCGCAAATGATTTCATATGAACTGTCTATTGGTTTGGTTATAGTAACAGTTTTATTATGTGCTGGTTCACTAAATCTTACTGATATTGTTCACTCTCAAAGGAGTGGTATAGGTACTTTTTTCGGTTTTCCGCCTTCAATACTTGATTGGTATTGGTTAGCACTTTTCCCAATGTTTATTGTGTTTTTTATCTCTCTGCTTGCTGAAACTAATCGTCCTCCTTTCGATTTGCCTGAGGCGGAATCAGAGTTAGTCGCTGGTTATATGGTGGAATATAGTTCTACTCCTTATTTGTTATTTATGCTTGCAGAATATTCAACTATTATTCTGATGTGCACTTTGACAAGTATTTTGTTTTTAGGAGGATGGTTGCCTATTATCGATATTCCGTTTTTTAGATATATTCCTGGTTTTTTTTGGCTTCTTTTTAAAACTTTAGGATTATTTTTTATGGTTGCAATGGTAAAAGCTTTTGTGCCACGATATCGTTATGATCAATTAATGCGATTAGGATGGAAGGTTTTTCTGCCTTTATCGCTTTTAATGGTTTTGATTGTTTCTTTCTTCCTCAAGATTGTGATCTAATAAGATAAAGGGATTAAAATGAGGAATTTGCGGTTTGATATGAGTTTTCTTTTTCTAAAAGAGTTTATTGTAGCTTTTTTTCTTTGTATTAGATATTTTTTCAAAGCTAAAGCTACGATTAATTATCCTTTCGAGAAAAGTCCGACAAGCTCTCGTTTTAGAGGAGAGCATGCTCTTCGTCGTTATCCAAATGGAGAAGAAAGGTGTATAGCATGTAAATTATGTGAAGCTGTTTGTCCTGCTCAAGCTATTTCAATAGAATCAGGTCCTCGTCGGAGTGATGGTACGCGTAGAACCGTACGTTATGATATAGATATGATCAAGTGTATTTATTGTGGTTTGTGTCAAGAGGCTTGTCCAGTTGATGCTATCGTTGAAGGTCCTAATTTTGAATTTGCAACAGAAACTCGTAAAGAACTTTATTATGATAAGGATCGGCTTCTTGATAATGGAGATAGATGGGAAAGTGAAATTGTTCGCAACATAATTATTGATTCTCCTTATCGATAGTATTGAATTATGATATTTTTGTGATGTTGAAATAATTGTTTTTTGTTCGAGAGTTTTGTGAGGAATTACGGGGAAATGGTTATACAGTCTTTGTTTTTTTATTTTTTTTCCTTTGTAGCTATTGTTTCTGCTCTTTTAGTTGTTATAGCGCGTAATCCAGTACATTCAGTTTTTTCCTTGATTGTTGTTTTTGTTAATTCCGCAGGTCTTTTCCTCCTTTTAGGTGCGGAATTTATAGCTATGATTATTATTATCGTATATGTAGGTGCTGTAATTGTTTTCTTTCTTTTTATCATTATGATGCTTGATATTGATTTTTCAGAATCAGGACCAAGAAGAAAACGTGGATTTTTAGGATCTTTTTTTATAGGAATTTTAGCTGCTGAAATGATTATATGTGCTAGTAATTTTTTGGTTTTTGGAGCTGAAGATGAGGTTTCTAGATTGGTTTTTACGGGTAATAACGTAGAGAATATTGGAAAATTTTTGTATACGAAGTGTGCTTATCCTTTAGAAATATCTGGATTTATTTTATTGTTATCTATGATTGGTGTTATCATGATTATGTTGCACTCTCGTAAAGGTATTAAAAGGCAGAATGTTTCTAACCAGTTAAAGAGTAATCCTGATAGTTCTATCGTAATGGTAAAAGTAAAATCAGGAAAAGGAATTTAAAATGAATATAGGTCTTTCTCATTATCTTATTGTCTCAGCTATTATATTTAATATTGGTGTTTCTGGAGTTTTTTTTAATCGTAAAAGTGTTATCACTATACTGATGTCGATAGAGTTGATGCTTTTAGCAGTTACTTTAAATATGATTTCTTTTTCTGCATATATGCATGATATCGTTGGTCAAGTATTTTCTTTATTTATTTTGTTAGTTGCTGCTGCCGAAACGTCTATAGGTCTAGCTATTTTGGTTGTTTTTTATAGGAATCGTGGCTCAATATCAGTTGATAATTTTAATAGATTGAAAGGTTGAATTTATAGCTATGATCTATGAAGTTATAATTTTTCTTCCTCTCATAGGGGCTGTTTTTTCTGGTTTTTTTGGTCGATTTATGAAAGAAGAGACTTCTGAGATTCTGGCCTCTATATTAATGGTAGTAACTGCCTTTTTATCTTGGTTTATTTTTTATAAAGTAGCTTTTGGACATGATGTTCAAGTAATAAAACAAGAAGTATTTCCTTGGATTAAATCTAGTGGTCTTAGTATATCTTGGGGTTTGAGAATCGATACTCTTTCTTCTGTTATGTTCGTGGTAATTAATTCTATTTCTGCAGTTGTTCACGTATATTCCATAGGTTATATGCATAATGATCCATGTCGCCGACGTTTTTTTTCTTATTTATCTCTTTTTACCTTTGCAATGCTTGTATTGGTTTCTTCGGATAATTTTTTACAAATGTTTTTTGGTTGGGAAGGAGTCGGGCTAGCTTCATATTTGCTTATTGGTTTTTGGTCTTTTAAGGAATCAGCGCTTAAAGCTTCAATGAAGGCTTTTGTTGTAAATAGAATAGGTGATTTAGGGCTTATTCTTGCAATTTCTTCTATAATTTACCTTTTTTCTTCTGTTGATTTTGATTTTGTATTTCAAAGTGCTTCTAACTACTGGAAAATTGGAAATAATATTAACGCAGATATAGCAAACACGCATAGAAATCTTTCTTTGTTCGGAATGTACATAAATCCGCATGAATCTATTAATATTATTTGTTTTTTGTTGTTTTTAGGAGCTATGGGAAAGTCTGCTCAATTTTTATTGCATGTATGGCTTCCTGACGCTATGGAAGGTCCAACTCCTGTTTCTGCCCTAATTCACGCAGCTACGATGGTAACATCGGGAGTTTTTTTGGTAGCTAGGATGTCTCCTCTTTTTGAGCTTTCTCCTTTTGTGTTAGATTTCATGGTTATTATAGGATCTATTACTGCTTTTTTTGCTGCAACAATTGGTCTTGTTCAACATGATATCAAACGTGTAATTGCCTATTCTACCTGTTCCCAGTTAGGTTATATGTTCGTTTCTTTGGGATGTGGAGCTTATGGTGCTTCTATCTTCCATCTTTTTACACATGCATTTTTTAAGGCGCTTCTTTTCCTTGGTGCTGGTTCTGTTATACATGCGGTTTCTGGAGAACAGGATATGCGTCGTATGGGAGGATTATATAAGCATTTACCTAAAACGTGTTTGATGATGATTGTTGGTACCTTAGCGTTGACAGGTTTTGGTATTCCAAAAACAAGTATTGGTCTCTCTGGTTTTTTTTCTAAAGATATGATTTTAGCAATATCGTATACTTCTTCTAATTTTCTATTTGTTTTTTACATTCTTTTGTTTACAGCTTTTTTAACCAGTTTTTATTCGTGGAGATTAATATTTTTGACTTTTTTTGGTGATATGAGATTGGATAGTAAAATATCTCATAAGATTCATGATTCTCCTTTGGTAATGCAGATTCCGCTTTTTATTTTAGCAATTGGTTCTATATTCTTCGGTTTTGTTTTCCATGATTTTTTTTTTGGCAGTGAATATTCTTCTTTTTGGAAAGGGGCACTTTTCTCTAATTCTTATAATAGTATTATTAATGGATTGCATGAAATACCGATATGGGCGGAGTATTCTTCTTTTATAGCTTTTTTTATTGGTTTCATAAGTTCTTTTTTAATGTATATTGTTTGCCCGTATTTTTCAAAATACCTTTCGGAAAAGTTTTCTTTCCTATATTACTTTATTAAAAATGCTTGGTATTTTGACCGAATTTATGATTTCTTATTTGTGCGTCCTACAATTCTTTTATCGAAAGTACTATGGAAATTTATTGATTTATCAATAGATAAATATGGTCCTAACGGTATTGCATCTTTCGTGCGCTATTGTTCTTATTGTTCAAGTCGTTTGCAAACAGGATATTTAGATCATTATGCGTTTGCTATTTTAGCAGGAGTTTCCATATTAATAATTGCAATGCTATTGAAGGGAAATATTTAATGAATTTGCCATTTCTTTCAATTGTGACTTTTATGCCACTTTTAGGGGTTATTATTATTTTGTGCTCTTATTATTTGGGATACGGGCGTCGTTCTTTTTTTTGTATTGCTTTGGTGATAAGCGCTATAAATTTTATTTTTTCTCTATTGATTTGGGTTACCTTTAATAAAGGTAATAACGGATTTCAAATGATAGAATATTACCATTGGATTGATTATTTTTGCAGTTATCATCTAGGTGTTGATGGTATATCTATTCTCTTTGTTGTTCTTACTGCTTTTCTTGCTACTCTTTGTATTTTGTCTAGTTGGAAATCTATTCAAAATAATTTCAAGGAGTATATGATTGCTTTTCTTGTTCTTGAATCTATGACAATAGGGGCTTTTTTATCGTTAGATATGTTGTTATTTTACATATTTTTTGAAGCTAGTTTGATTCCTCTGTTTATTATTATAGGTGTATGGGGAGGAAGTGATCGAGTTTACGCAGCTTATAAGTTTTTTCTTTACACATTTTTTGGTTCTGTTTTTATGCTATTTGCTATCATATTTATGTGTTGGGATAAACAGACAAGTAGCATTATCAGTCTTTATGCAAGCAGTAAATTTCCAATATATACGCAGTATTGGATGTGGGTAGCTTTTTTCTGTTCTTTTGCAATAAAAATTCCTATGTTTCCTTTTCATACTTGGTTGCCTAGCGCTCATGTGCAAGCACCAACTGCTTGTTCAGTATTTTTGGCTGGTATTATGCTTAAAATGGGTGGTTATGGCTGTATTAGGTTTTTATTGCCTCTTTTCCCTTTGGCTTCTCAATATTTCGCTCCTATAATTTTTTGTCTATCATTAATAGCTATAATATATGCTTCTCTAATTTCAATGGTACAAACAGATATAAAAAAACTAATAGCATATTCTTCGATAGCTCATATGGGATATGTAACGATTGGTATATTTTCTGGGATAAAAAGTGGTGTTGAAGGTGCAATATTTCAAATGTTATCTCATGGACTTGTATCAAGTGCATTGTTTTTTTGTATTGGAATAATTTATGAGCGTTTGCATACTCGTGATATTTTCGCTTATGGTGGGTTAGTAAATAACATGCCAAGGTATGCAGTAGTAATGATGGTTTTTACCATGGCTAATTTAGGTCTTCCTGGAACATCTGGTTTTATCGGAGAATTTTTAGTTATCATGTCTATTTTTCAATACAGTAATATGATTGCTGTTTTTGCGTCTTTGGGTGTTGTGTTATCTGCATTATACTCTTTATGGCTGTATCGTAAGGTTGTTTTTGGTATACCAGCACGTGAAGAAGTGAAAAAGTTAAAAGATATATCATTAAGAGAGCTTTATATAGTATATCCACTTGCAGTATTAACTGTGTTTTTTGGAATATATCCTATTCCAATCTTAGATACTTTTTCTGCTCCTGTTTCTTCCATGATTGAAAATTATAAGTTAAAAACAGAAAACAGTATTTCTATAGATAGATAGAGAAAGCGGAACTAATATCATGATTCCTATGAGTTTTATAAATGATTTTCGTCTTTGTATCCCTGAAATAATTATTGCTTTTGGAATTCTATTCCTTCTTTTAATTGGTGTTTTTTCTCGTCGTAAAAATTCCTTTCATTTGGTTTTTTTTCCAGTTTTTTTATTGATATCTGCTTTGCTCTCTCTTATTATTATGCCATATTATGGAATAGGACTAGGTGGATTTTATATTGCAGATCGCTTTTCATATTTTAATAAAGTTATTATTTTGGTTAGTAGCATTTTTATTTTTATTGAGATGTTTAGCCATATTCATAAAAAACCTTTTAGTAATTTCGAATTTCCTATAATTATTTTGATGTCTATTTTAGGTATGATTTCCATGACATCAGCAAATGATATGATAGCTTTTTATATGTCTTTAGAATTGCAATCTTTAGCGTTTTACGTGCTGATTGCTATGAATCGAAAGAGTATATTTTCGATTGAAGCCGCTCTTAAATATTTTGTTTTAGGCTCTTTTTCTTCTACCTTTTTGCTATACGGGATATCTTTTATTTATGGATTCACAGGTAGTACAAGTTTTCCACAGATAATGGCATCTGTTTTTGTTGGGCAGCAGTATTTTGTTCTGATAATCGGAGTTGTCCTTATTTTAGTAGGTCTATTTTTTAAAATGGCATTAGTCCCATTTCATATGTGGATACCTGATGTTTATGAAGGATCTCCTATGTTGGTTACTTCTTTTTTGGCAACTGTTCCTAAATTTGCAATTACAATGGCTCTTTGTAGAATAAATAGTGTTTTTTGGCCAGTGCTTTCTGAATTGTTGCATATCTTTATATTTGTTTCTATTGTTTCTATAGTATTTGGTTCTGTTCTTGCTGTTAAACAGAATAGTTTAAAGCGTCTTATGGCTTATTCTTCCATAAGTCATGCAGGATATGCTTTGATTGGTTTTTCTACTGGCACTTTTGGTATTATTGCAATGATTAGGTATATGGTTATTTACCTGATTATGATGATTGGCTTTTTTTCCTGTATTTTATCTTTACGTCTTAAGAATGGGAGAAATATTAGTAATATTTCTGATCTATCAAGTTTATCTCAAAGAGATATTTTTTTGACTTCTGCTTTAACTATTATTCTTTTTTCTTTAGCAGGAATTCCTCCTTTTGCTGGTTTCTTTGGGAAGTATTTTCTACTTTTATCTGCTGTAAAAAAAGAATTTTATGTTATAACTATAATTGCTTTACTTTCTTCTGTAGTATCTGCTTACTATTATTTGCGCATTATCAGTGTCATGTGGTTTGATAAGTCAAATATAGAGATTACGGTTGTTGCAAAAGAGTTAAAACCTGTTATCACCGGATCTGCTTTATTTGTTATTGGTTATTTTTTAATTGAAAATAGCTTTTATTCATTGATTGCAAAGATAATTATGCCGATGTTTTAAAAATGTTTTTTGATTGTAGTAAATATAAAAATATTCATAATTTTAGATATGAATTTTTTAATACAATAGGTTCTACCAGTGATGAATGTATTAAGCGTGCGTTGTCTGGTGATTCAGGTAATCTATGGATAGTTGCGTCTCGTCAAACAGATGGTCGAGGTCGTATGAAGAAAAAATGGGTTTCTGATAAGGGGAATATTTATTCTTCGTTATTATTGATTGATTCTATATCGAAGGATTATCTAACGCTATTACCATTTGCTATTGCTGTTGCTGTTCATTCAACTATATCATCTGTACTTCCTATTGGAGCAGATGTTAAGATAAAATGGCCTAATGATTTATTAGTTTCTCAACGTAAGATTTCTGGGATCCTGATTGAAACCTTAAAGTTAGAAAATGGTTTACATGCAATTATTATTGGAATAGGATTGAATTTCAGTCATTCTCCCTCAAATAATCCTTATCCTGTTACATCTTTGAAAGAAGAGGGTTGTTGTCTCGATTTAAAAGATGTCTTCCCAGTTTTTTTTCAAGATATTGCAAAGATGTTGAATGCTTTGAAAAAAGATAAGGGGCGAGAAGAAATAATGAAAACTTGGCGTTTTTGTGCTCATGGTATAGGTAATCTTATTACTGTTAATTTACCACATGGTTTTACTGAAGGTCGTTTCGCTGGGGTTGATGATTTAGGATATCTATTGTTAGAAGAAGAAACAGGTTGTATTCGTAAAATTTGTACAGGAGATATTTTTATTTAGAATGAAAGATCATATATGACAAAAAAGGAAGATTTAGTTTTCTTGCCGTTGGGTGGAGTTGGTGAAATTGGTATGAACATGGCTCTTTATGGCTATGGTAATTCTAGTAATCGTAAATGGATAATGGTTGACTGTGGTGTTTCGTTTCCAAAAGATGATTTGCCAGGAGTTGATCTTGTACTTCCAGATATTACTTTCGTTATAAAAGAGCGGAAAAACCTTATGGCGATTTTTATTACTCATGCTCATGAGGATCATTATGGTGCTCTCCATGATTTGTGGTCATATCTTAAAGTTCCTGTATATGCTTCACCTTTTGCAATTGGTCTTTTAGAAGCAAAGGGAGTATATGAACGTATACCTAAAAAGATTCCTTGTACTTCTTTTCAAGCAGGAGATAAAGTAAATATAGGATCTTTTTCTATAGAATCAGTTCAAGTTAATCATTCAATCCCTGAAACAATGGCACTAATTATCCGTTCTCCATCTGGGAATATTGTCCATACAGGTGATTGGAAAATTGATGACAATGCTATATTAGGTGATGTCACAGATGAAGAGGCTCTTTGTTCTATAGGCGATGAAGGCATTCTTGCATTAATGTGCGATTCCACTAATGCGATGCTTAAAAAGTCTTCTGTATCAGAAAAAGATGTTAAGAACAATCTGTATAGTATCATTAAAAAGGCTGAAGGTTGTGTATTGATCACATCTTTTTCATCAAGCGTTAGCAGGATTCGTACCATTATAGATATTGCTGATCAAGTACAAAGAAAGATACTTCTTCTTGGCTCTTCATTAAAACGTGTGGTGAATGTTGCTATTGGTGCTGGGCTTATTAAAAAAGATCAGTTATTTCTTTCAGAGGAGAGTTTTGGATTATATCCTCGTGAAAAATTAATTGTTATTGCAACTGGAAGTCAGGGAGAATATCGCTCTGCTTTATCTCAGTTGTCGCGTGGTGGAATTCGTAATGTAAAATTAGCTGAGAAAGATATGGTGATCTTTTCTTCTCGATCTATCCCAGGTAATGAGGTGGCAATAAGGCAGATAAAGAATCAACTTGTTGATCAAGGTGTACGTATAATTTCAGAAGATTATGAATATCCAGTGCATGTTTCAGGTCATCCATATCGTGATGATTTAAAACGTATGTATCAGTGGATTCGTCCTCGAGTTGTGGTCGCTATTCATGGAGAGCCATCACATCTTGTAGCGCATAAAGAACTTGCTTTACAGGAGGGTATTGATAATATTCCTCCTGTTAGAAATGGAAAAATGTTACGTCTGTTCCCAGATCCTATAGAAATTATAGACGAAGTTGTGCATGGATGTTTTCTAAAAGATGGTTTTTTGGTTGGTAATTTTACAGACTTGGGAATTGCTAAGAGAAAGAAGCTTTCATTCGTTGGTCATTTGTCTGTTAATGTTCTTCTTGATAATTCTTATAATATAGTCGGTGTTCCAGAAATTGTTGATATTGGTATACCTTCTTATGATGCTGATGGAGGAAAAATTCACAAACTATTATTGAAAACAGTTATTACAACCGTAGTTAATTTACCTAAGCATAGTCGTAAAATAAAGTTATTAAGAGAATCAATTAGTAATGCGTTGCGTTCTTTCCTAAAACAAGTTTGGGGGAAAAAACCTATTGTTACTGTTTTTGTTAATAAGATATCTAATCGATGATTGTTTATTTGAGAAAAAGCATTTTTTTAGATTGGTGTTTTTTATATTTATATTTTAGATATTTATCAATTAACTGTGTAACGTAATTTGATTTAATATTTTTAAACTCTTTAATTTGTTGAATGAATATAGAAAGGATCTTGTGTGAAGAGATCAAAGTATTTCTTGCAAATTATGCAAGAAAATCCTAAAGATGCAGAAATATTTTCACATAAATTGATGTTGAGAACAGGAATGATTCATCAACATTCAAAGGGGATTTATTCTTGGCTTCCTTTGGGACAAAAAGCTCTTGACAAGGTAAATACTATTATTCGTGAAGAACAAAATCGCACAGGTGCGATTGAGATGAGCATTCCAACTATGCAATCGGCCGATTTATGGATTGAGAGTGGTCGTTATGATTCTTATGGGAAAGAAATGCTTCGGATTGTTGATAGAAATGATAAGGCATTACTTTACGGACCAACTCATGAAGAATCTATGACTGATATTTTCCGTTCTCATATAAGATCTTATAGGGATCTTCCATTTACTCTTTATCAAATTCAAATGAAATTTCGAGATGAATTAAGGCCACGTTTTGGAGTAATGCGTTCTCGTGAATTTCTTATGAAAGATGCGTATTCTTTTGATTTAACTCCTGAAGATTCAGAGCATTCTTATAATAAAATGTTTATTTCTTATCTTAGAATTTTTCATCGTTTGGGATTGAAATTTATACCAGTACGCGCTGAATCTGGTCCAATTGGTGGAAATTTGAGCCATGAATTTATTGTCCTTGCAGATAAAGGTGAAACACAAGTTTTTTATTGTAAGGATCTTATTGATTCCTCGATTCCTTCAGAAAATATAGATTTCGATGATATTGTCTCTTTAAAAAATATTGTTAAAGAATGGACTTCTTCCTATTCTGTTACTTCTGATGTGCATGATGAAAAGTTATTTAATTCCTTACCAGAAAACAATAGAATTGCGGGAAGAGGTATTGAAGTAGGTCATATTTTTCATTTTGGTACTAAATATTCTATTCCAATGTCGGCAACATTTAAGGGTGCAGATGGTAAGAATCATTATGTTCAGATGGGATCATATGGAATTGGCCCTATGCGTGTTGTTGCAGCTATTATTGAATCTTCTCATGATGAAAATGGTATTATATGGCCAGATTCAGTTTCTCCATTCCAAATTTATCTTATTAATCTAAAAGTTGACAATCAATTATGTCGTGATGCATGTGAAAAGATTCACACAAGACTATCTAAAGCGGGATTAGATGTATTCTTTGATGATGTAGATGATTATGCTGGATCCAAGTTTTCAATATCTGACTTATTGGGTTTTCCTTTGCAAGTAATTGTTGGTTCTAAATTTATTTCTAATTCAAGAGTTGAGGTTAAACATAGATTGACAGGAATAAGAGAAGATATGTCATTGGAAGAATTTATTAATTATGCTTCCATTTATTTTTGTAGTTAGTAATTTATATGTTGTTTTAATGTGAATATAGCATGAGTATTTTCCCCAGATTCGAAGTTATAGTAGCTTGGAGATATTTGTTTTCAAGCCGTAAAAATGCTTTTATTTCTATTGCTTCTTTTATATCTTTTTTCGGAATCATGATAGGAGTAATGGCTTTAATTATTGTTATGTCTGTAATGAATGGATTTCGTGCTGATATTATCAAACGTATTCTAGGAATAAATGGACATATTATTGTGCAACAGAGATATTATCCTCTTATTAATTACCAATATCTTTCCAATAAGTTGAGTTCTATTCCGGATGTGAAAGGGGTTGTGCCTTTTGTTAATGGTCAAGCATTTATTTATAGTTTAAATTATGGCAGATCTATTGGATCTGGCATCTCTGTCCGTGGGATTTCTAGAGATGATTTTTCTAAAATAAAAAATTCTTTCTCTGGTTTTTCTGGTAAAATATCAAATGATTTTGATAAGGGAAAAGGAGTAGTTATAGGGCAGGATCTTGCTCGTAATTTAGGTATATCAATAGGAGATAAAGTATATCTTCTTTCGCCAGATGTTAATGTTATGCCTTTGGGTAAGGGAATTAGGTCTAATTCTTATACTGTTATTGCAATATTTAATATGCGTTTTCCTGAGTATGATAATGGAATGATTTATATATCGCTTCAGGAAGCACAATCATATTTTAATTCTGAAAAATCTGTATCAGGTATAGAAGTATTTGTAAAGGATCCTGATAAAGTCGAGAAAACACGTGATAGTATTGTAGATATTTTTGGAAATAGCATTGAGGTTATTGATTGGCATCAACGTTATAAAGTATTTTTTTCTGCTATGGAAGTTGAGAGTAATGCCATGTTTGTTATACTTGCATTGATAGTTCTAGTTGCTTCCCTTAACATTATATCTAGTTTAATCATGTTGGTACAAGAGAGAAACAGGGATATAGCAATTTTGCGTACTATTGGGGCACGTATTTCTTCTATTATAAGCATATTCTTTATGATAGGATCTTTTATTGGTGTTGCTGGTACATTCGTAGGTACGATTCTAGGTGTTTTGATTTCTTGCAATGTTGAATCTATAAGACAGTTTTTTTTGCATACATTTGGTGTGGTAGTATTTGATATAGACGCATATTTATTGACTGAATTACCCGCTAAAATTTCTTGGACTGAGATTTCTTGGATAATGATTATGTCAATTGTTTTGTCTCTTTTAGCTACAATTTTCCCTAGTTGGAAAGCTTCTCGTATAGATCCTGTTAAAGTTTTACGCTATGAGTAAGAAAATATAATGAATAATACAGAAGTTTTATTACTACGTAATATAAAACATAGCTATCATAAGACTGGCAAACATTTTTCAGTACTTGAAAATGTTAATCTAAGTTTGAAAAAGGGTGAACTCGTCGCTCTTGTTTCTCCATCTGGAACGGGTAAATCTACTATTTTACATATTGCTGGTTTATTAGAAGTTCCAGATCAAGGTGATATAATTATTGATAATCAATTATGTAATAAACTATCTGATAAAAAAAAATCATTTTTGCGTTGTTCTAAAATTGGCTTTGTTTACCAAGCGCATCGCTTGTTGACGGATTTTTCTGTTATAGAAAATATAGTTTTCCCTCAAATTATTGCTGGGATAAATCATAATATAGCACTTCAACATGCTCTGGATCTTTTGGATTATATGGGGATGAAGCAATATGCTGATTGTCGATCTTCTAATATTTCTGGAGGTGAGCAACAAAGAGTAGCAATTTGCCGTGCCATTGCTAATAATCCTTTGATTATTCTAGCCGATGAACCTACAGGTAATTTGGATATAAAAACATCACAAAATGTTTTTAGCGTTTTAAAAGATTTAGTCGTTCGTTTTGGTTTGTCAGCACTTATTGCAACGCATAATCATAATCTTGCTTCGCAAATGGATAGGCAAATTACTATTAAAGACGGTACGATTGTCAATTTATAAATTATTATTATGGTTTAGGGAAGGTGTGCCAAAATCATATAATTGACATCCATGTTTTTTTCAGAAAGTTGCCATTTATTACAAAATAAATTATAAACTACGCCAGTACTATCTATCATTTTTACATTATTCTTTGCTAATAGGGATTCTATTTCGGTAGGTTTTACAAATTTTTGGTATTGGTGAGTTCCTTTTGGTAGCCACTTTAATAAGTATTCGGCTCCTATGATGGCGAATAGCATTGCTTTAAAGTTACGATTAATTGTAGAAATAAACATTATTCCATTATTTAAAAGAAGCGAACAGCAGATTTTGACAAAATAATCTATATTATCAACATGTTCTATGACTTCCATGTTTAAAATAACATCAAATTTTTCATCATTTTCTGCTATTTCCTCTGCACAACCTATACGATAGTCTATATTTAGGTCGTTCATTTTCGCATGGCTTTTTGCTATTTCAATATTCTTTGGAGAAGGATCAATCCCTGTTACAGATGCTCCCATTTGTGCTATTGGTTCTGAAAGTAATCCTCCGCCACATCCCAGATCTAATATGCGTAAGCCTTTGAAAGGATTAATATCATGATTATCGCATTGAAAGTGTTGCATGATTTTTTTTTGAATATATTTAAGTCTTACTGGATTTATTTCATGAAGAGGTTTAAACTTCCCAGTGGGTCTCCACCACTCTGATGCTATGTTTGAAAATTGATTTATTTCATCTTGGTTTTTGGTGGTATAGTTCGGATATTTTTTTTTCATTTGAACCTCCTGACAAAATTATATAATTATGATTGATATATATTTGTAATATTTGCAAGTAAGATTTTCTTTGACGAAATGATATAATTTGTTAAGTGTTTGTATTTAGGAAGGCTGCTATTAGGGTTATGGCACGTATTGTTATGAAATTTGGTGGCACTTCTGTGGCCGATGTTAATTGTATTCGTAATGCAGCCTTGCATGTTAAACGTGAAGTTGACAATGGTAACGAGGTTGCGATTGTTGTTTCTGCTATGAGTGGAGAAACAGATAGACTTGCAGAGTTATGTCGACTTATCACTTCTATTAATAATGCTCGTGAAAGAGATGTTGTCATTTCTACAGGAGAACAGGTTTCTTCTGGTCTTATGGTACTTGCTTTGCATTCACTGGGAATTAAGGCAATTTCTTTGCAAGGATGGCAGATTCCCATCGTGACAGATAATCTTCATGGGATGGCTCGTATATGCAGTATAGATGAAAACAAAATTATTCCTTATCTTGATGAAAAAAAAGTATTAGTTATTACTGGTTTTCAAGGAGTAAGTTCTGCTAATTTCATAACAACTCTTGGTAGGGGTGGGTCAGATACATCTGCAGTAGCGATAGCTGCTGCTATTAAGGCAGATCGTTGCGATATTTATACCGATGTTGATGGAATTTATACTACTGATCCACGTATTGAGCCGAAAGCTCGTTTGATGAAGAAAATTTCTTTCGAAGAAATGTTAGAGATGTCATCTCTTGGAGCTAAAGTAATGCAAGTTCGTTCGGTAGAATTGGCAATGCTTCACAAAGTTTGTTTATTTGTTCGTTCGAGTTTTGAAAGTCCAAATAAACATGAGCAATCAGGGACATTTATTTGTAGCGAGGAAAATATTATGGAAAAAGAAGTCATTACTGGTATTGCTTATACGAAAGATGAAGCCCAAGTTTCACTTAGACGTTTGCGAGATCATCCAGGAGTATCCGCATCTATTTTTGCTCCTCTTGCAAAAGCTAATATTAATATTGATATGATTATTCAAAATATTTCTGAAGATGGTAAGTATGCAGATATGACGTTTACGACTCCTTCATCTAATTTAGAAAAAACTCTTGCAATTTTAATTGAAAATAAAGATAAAATTGGTTATGATGTTATGCAGCATGAAGATAAACTAGTTAAAATTTCCGCCATTGGTATTGGTATGCAAAGTCATACGGGAGTAGCATCTGCATTTTTTTCATGCTTTTACGAAAAAGGTATTAATATTAAAGCGATTACAACATCTGAAATAAAGATATCTGTTTTAATTGATAGTGCTTATGCTGAATTAGCTGTAAGGTCTTTACATTCTTGTTATGGTTTGGGACAGTAGTAGTTATAAATTATTTTTTGTTCGTGATTTTAATTTTTGTTGACAAAAATGTATTATTTATGGTTGTGCCTTGACGATTTAGGGAAAAAGATTATTATCTCAATTGTTCGAAATTCTTGTTGCGTGCTTTTTATTGTGATCTTTTAGTATTATGTAAATATTTGTTGTTTATCGTTTTTTGCAGATCATTTGTTTTCCTTTTGGGTATCTCAAGAATTGGTGTTCTTTGGTCTTTAGTGCAAAATTGTTCCGTTTTTTGTTTGTGTGAATGTTGAGAGTTTTGGACTAGGAAGGTATAGTCGTAAATAAGATATTTTATAGATAAATTATTTTTTTTGGTGTAAATTTGTATTTTCTGAGAAATTATCTTTTTTTTTATTTATGGTTTGCAAAGTTGTTTTCGATGTGTACAATCGCACTGATCCCTATTACGTTAGGTGAGTATTAGACATAATTGAAGTTTGTACGTTGGATATTGTAGTGTTTTCTGAGTATTAATTATAATTTTTCAACTAATCGGAGAATTGTTTTCCTTAGTGTTTTTTTGAAGTTCTTTATGTTACCCATTCTTGGAATTAGAGTTGTAAGTGGATGTTAGTTCTTGTTTTTAAGGGCTTATAATGTTTGAAATAATCTATTATTCGGTATTGATAAATTCCTATTTACCTAAATATATTTTAAATTCAGGGATAAATTAAAATCGGTTCTCTGTTTAATTACATGTTGAAAAAGAGTTTCCTTGTTTTAGTGAAGTATCCATTGTTGTTGGTTTTCTGAGAGTTTTGGGATTTGGTTTTTCTTTCTCACAAGCAAATATGCGATTTGAAGAATCGTTTTTCTGAAATTGAAGCTCGTATGTCTGAGTCTCCTTCTGTAGATGCTTATATTAAGTTGACTGAAGAGTATGCTGCGATCAGTCCTGTAATATCTAAGATTAATGTTTATGATCAAAAAAAACTTGAAGAACAGGATTTATATACGATCATTAATGATGAAAATAGCGATTCAGAAATTAAAGATCTTGCTCAAATTGAGATTTTAAAAATAGAAAAGGAAGTTAAAGATCTAGAACATGAAATAAGTTTTTTTCTTTTTCCAAAAGATATGGATGATGAAAAAAGCTGTATTCTAGAGATTCGTGCTGGAACAGGAGGGTCTGAAGCAGCTTTATTTGTTGGTGATCTTTTTCGTATGTATGAGCGTTATTCTGCGTTTCACAAATGGAAAGTAGAGGTATTGTCTTCGAGTGATAATAATGATGGTGGTTATAAAGAAATAATAGCAACAATATCAGGTCGTGGAGTTTTTTCTCGTATGAAATTCGAATCTGGTGTACATCGTGTACAACGCATTCCTGTAACTGAGACAAATGGTCGTATTCATACTTCCGCAGCAACTGTTGCGGTATTGCCAGAAGCAGAAGAAATTGATGTGGATATTGCTCCAGAAGACATTCGTATTGATACTATGCGTGCATCTGGTTCAGGAGGGCAACACGTTAATACTACAGATTCAGCTGTAAGAATTACACATATTCCTACTGGAATAATGGTAACCTCTTCTGAAAAGTCACAGCATCAGAATAGATTGAGAGCAATGAAGGTTTTAAGGGCACGTTTGTATAGTGTTGAAAGAAAACGTCTGGAAAATGAGAGATCTGCAAATCGTAAATCACAAATAGGATCAGGGGATCGTTCTGAACGTATTCGTACATATAATTTTCCACAAGGTCGCATTACAGATCATAGAATAAACCTAACGTTATACAAGTTAGAATATGTTTTACAAGGTTATATTGATGATATTATAAATGCCTTGCTTACCGCACATCAAACAAAATTAATGGGTTCTGCTAGTGAATAATTCATTGTTAATTCAAGAGATACCAAGTACTGTTTCGGGTTTTCTTTCTTTGATAAAGTGTTGTTTTAAGAAGTCAGGTCTACAGTCATTAAGAGATCCTTGTTCTTTTTTATGTAGAGTTACTGGACTATCTTCGTATCAGGTTATGGTCTATCCGGATAGTATTATTGAGAATCAACAGAGATTTTTCCTTATAAAAGCAATTATTCGCTCTCTTAAGCATGAATCAATACATAGAATTGTTGGATGGCGAGATTTTTATAACCTAAGGTTAACTCTTTCATCGGATACTTTTGAACCTCGACCTGAAACAGAATTAGTTGTTGATTCTATAGTATCGTTCCTTCCTAGAATAAAAAAGAAGGATTCGATGCGTGTTCTTGATCTCGGAACTGGTACTGGAGCAATTTGCCTTGCTTTGTTGAAAGAATATCCTTTTATTGAAGGTGTTGGAGTTGATATTTCGTATGAATCACTTGAAGTTGCAAAGAAAAATGCTTTCATAAATGGCCTTTCAAAGAGGTTTCGTGCACTTCAAAGTGATTGGTTTTCTTCTGTTAAGGGTTTATTTGATGTGATAGTTTCTAATCCTCCTTATATAGATTCTTCTATTGTGGATTCTCTAGATGTTGAAGTAAGGGAATTTGATCCTAGAATCTCTCTTGACGGTGGAAAAGATGGATTATCTCATTATCGTACTATAGCAGATGGTATGTCTCGTCATTTAGTTAAGGATGGATTTTGTAGTGTGGAAATTGGTTATAATCAAAAAATAGACGTGATACGTATTTTTAAAAGTCATGGATTATCTTTAGTCAATGCTTTTAGAGATTATGGTGGAAATGATAGGGTCTTGTTATTTTATCGTTGATATATTTGGTTTTTTAAAAGAAAACTTTTTTAATATTATAAAATGAAAGTATTATAAATGGATGGGTTAATGAATTAAGTTTTTCTATTAAAAAATAGGGAGCAGCAAGTATTCACAAATTGAATGGATAGTATATGAGGGTAGTGCAACAATATAAGCGTAATCGTGGAAGAGGATCTAACGGTGGAAATGGAAATTTCGGTCGCAAAAATCTTAATCCATTGGTACGAAACTATGATAGTAATGGATACGATGTTAAGATCCGTGGTACAGCTCAGCACATAGCGGAGAGATATTCATCTCTTGCACGAGATGCAATGAGTGCTGGTGATTATGTGGTAGCAGAGAATCATTTGCAACATGCGGAACACTACAATCGTATTGTTTCTATGGCTCAAGCGCAAATACAAGAAAAATTACAGCGTGATGAACAGGCAAATATTTTAGCTAAAGAGCAAAAGTCTCATATACAAAATGCACCTATACCAAGTGGATTTGAGGCTAGTCCAGTAGTTGAAGATTCAAAAAAGATTGCCTTTAATGGAAATGATCGTCTTAAAGTTGAAGATTCGGTATTTAAAACACCCGATGTATTAAATGAAAAAGATATGTCTAGTAAGAAAGTGCATCGTAAAAGATCTACGCGTCCACGTGGTTCCCATAATAATAAAAGTAATAAATCTGCAGAAGAAATAGACAATATTGCTCTACAAAAATCTAATGCTGTCAATTCTGGAACTATAAATAATATAGATAAAGATTGTTCTTTGTGATATAGTATCCTCACTGTTTAATGAATCAATAAATAGGTGGTTTTATGGATCTTGATAAATATTCAGACTTGATGCGTAATGTTCTGCAGTCTTCTCAGACTTATGCTTTGGCTCAAGGTCATCAAAGTTTATTGCCAGAACATGTTTTACATATTTTCCTTGAAGATGAAAAGGGAATTGTTTATTCACTTATTCAGTGTTCTGGAGGAGATATTGATAAACTTAAGAGCTATAATCAAAAAGCTCTTTATAAAATCCCTAAAGTTACAGGAGATGGAGATCAGGTTTATCTATCTAGGTCTTTAGCCGCTATTATTTCTAAGGCAAAAGAGATAGCGAATAAATCAGGAGATTCTTTTGTTACAGTAGAAAAATTTCTTTTGGCGATGGCAATAGAAAATGGATCTGTTGGGGAATTACTAAAAAAATGTGGTCTTCAAATTTCAAGTCTTGAAGAATCTATCAAAAAAATTCGTAAGGGACGTGTAGCTGATTCTGTTAATTCTGAACAAGGATTTAATGCTTTAAAAAAATATTGTCGAGATTTGACACATGAGGCACGCACTGGAAAGCTTGATCCAGTCATTGGTCGTGATGAGGAGATGCGTCGTGCGATTCAGATTTTGTCTCGTCGTATTAAAAATAATCCAGTGTTGATAGGTGATCCTGGTGTTGGTAAAACTGCTATTATTGAGGGTTTAGCATCACGTATCATTAACGGTGATGTTCCTGAATCTTTGAAAGGTAAAAGATTAATGGCTCTTGATATGGGTTCGTTAATTGCAGGTGCAAAATTTAGAGGTGAATTTGAAGAGCGATTAAAATATCTTCTTAGTGAAATACAGTCAGAAAATGGAGAAATAATTTTATTCATTGATGAATTGCATATATTGGTAGGTGCGGGAAAAACTGATGGAGCAATGGACGCGTCTAATTTGCTTAAGCCTTATCTAGCTAGAGGAGAGTTACATTGTATTGGTGCAACTACACTGGATGAATACCGCAAATACATAGAAAATGATCCTGCTTTGGCTCGTAGATTTCAATCTCTCCTAGTTAGTGAGCCTACAGTAGCTGATACAGTATCTATTCTACGGGGTTTAAAAGAAAGATATGAACAGCATCATAAAGTTCGTATATCAGATTCAGCATTAGTCAGTGCTGCTGTCCTTTCTAATCGTTATATTACGGATCGATTTCTTCCAGATAAAGCCATTGATTTGATGGATGAAGCTTCTTCTCGTGTACGTATGCAAATAGATACAAAACCTGAAGCTTTAGATGAACTTGATCGTCGGATTATTTGTCTTAAAATAGAGAAAGAAGCTTTAAAGAAGGAAAAAGATAATTTTTCTAAAGAACGTCTAATTGTTTTAGAAAATGAATTATCTTCTTTAGAAGAAAAGTCATGCGCTTTAACACTACGCTGGCAAGAAGGTAAAAGAAAACTTTTTCATGCAGCTGAGCTCAAAAGGCGTTTAGAATCTATGCGTAATGAATTATCTATATCACAGCGCAATGGACAATTTGAACGCGCTGGAGAACTTGCATATGGTTTGATTCCAAAAACAGAAAAAGAATTAGATGAAGCTGAAAAAGATGATAATCTAGAAGAGGGTGTACTTCAAGAAGTTGTGACATCTGATAATATCGCCAGTATTGTATCACGTTGGACTGGTATTCCTATTGATAAAATGTTGGAAAGTGATAGGGAAAAGTTTTTACGGATAGAAGAAGATCTTTCTAAATCTGTTATTGGACAATGTGATGCAGTTAAATCTGTTTCTAATGCATTGCGTCGTTTTCGAGCTGGTTTAAAAGATCCGCAACGTCCAATGGGTTCTTTTATGTTTTTAGGTCCGACTGGTGTTGGTAAAACTGAGTTAGTTAAGTCTTTAGCTCGTTTTTTGTTTGATAATGAAAATTCTATGATTCGCATAGATATGTCTGAGTATATGGAAAAGCATTCTGTTTCGCGTCTTATAGGAGCTCCCCCTGGTTATGTTGGGTATGAAGAAGGAGGAGCTTTGACTGAATCTGTACGTAGACATCCTTATCAAGTTATATTGTTTGATGAAATAGAAAAGGCACATTCAGATGTTCATAATATTTTATTGCAAGTTTTGGATGATGGTAGGTTGACAGATAGTCAAGGTCGTACAGTTGATTTTCGCAATACTTTAATTATTATGACTTCTAATTTAGGGGCTGAATATCTATTGGAAAGTTGTGATTCAGTATATGATAAGGTAATGGGAGTTGTTCGTTCTTCATTCAAACCTGAATTTTTGAATCGTTTGGATGAGATAATATTATTTCAGAAGTTATGTGAACATGATATGGTTAAAATTGTTCGTATTCAACTTGATATAATTTTATCTCTTATCAAAGAGAGAAATATTTCTATGATTTTTAGTGATCAAGTAATTGATTGGTTGTCTCGCAAAGGTTATGATCCTGCTTATGGTGCTCGTCCATTGAAGCGTGTGATACAAAGATATATTCAAAATCCATTGGCCGAGATGATTCTTTCTCAAACAATATCCGATGGTGATTCAGTTGAAGTTTTTATTTCAGAAAAAAATAATCCTGATTTTCGAGTTATTTAGATTATTAATAAGATTATAATTATAAATATTTTCTATTTTCAAATTTTTTTCTTATTAAGGATAATATATCGTTAATTATAATATAAACTATTTAATATAATTATTAGTGATAATAATTAATTATTTTTTTGTTTTTAATAAAAATTTTTATGATTTATACATATTTTGTGTACTATGTCATTTAAGCTTATTTTGTTGGTAAGTTGTTATTTTTTTTATTTTGATATTTTATTATATATTTTAAATTTACTATTTTTATAATTTTTTTATATTTAATTATGCAAATAAAAAATATATTTATTAGATTTTATCTTGAATTTATTTATTTTTAAGTATGCTATTAATCCTTTTTGTTTCCATAATAAAACGTTGTAATGCATTTCCTTCTAGAGTTTTCCCTTCGGGAATTCTAATTTTCATAGAATCTACCTTTATTCCATTTACAATTAATTCGTAATGCAAGTGTGGGCCTGTTGATAATCCTGTTGTCCCAATCCAGCCAATTATTTGTCCTTGCTTAACTACTGTCCCAGCATGGATGTTTTTGGCAATAGCGTCTTGGTGATTGTAAGAAGAAACATATTTGTTGCGATGGCGGATAATTGTTTGTTTCCCGTAACCACCTGCCCAACCAACTTTTTCTACAATACCATCGCTTACAGCTATGATAGGTGTTCCTCTTGGTGCTGCCCAATCTATTCCTGTATGCATGCGTGAATAGCCTAATATAGGATGGTGACGTATCCCAAATCCAGAGGTCATGCGCCCAGATGGTACGGGATTACGCAATAAAAATGGTCTAGAACTTTTTCCTTGTTCGTTAAAATATTCTACTGATCCATCAACGGGATCTTGGTAGCGATAAAAACGGGTTCTATTTTCGCCGAAACGAGCATGTATATATAATAATTCGGATTCATTACTAATTTGGTTATTAATAGGATTAGCGGAGAAAAAAGTTTCAAGAAAGTCAGTAGGTTTTAAATGTGCTTGTAAATTAACGCTACTTGCTAAAATTCTAAGTACTAATTGCACTAAATTTTTATTCATTCCATTAAAAGAAGTAGCACGCCATATACCGTCATAAATACTTGGTAATTCGTTAGAATTTTGTATTTCACTTATCTGATTACTCATATCTATTTTAGTTGGTTCTACTCCTAGAACATATTCATTATTATCATTAAGAGCAATCGTTAATAGATGTTCTTTTTTATGATATATACTGAATCTTATAATTATAAATTTATCGTTTTTTTGTATGATTCCAATTCGTAGAATATTATCTTTTGTTAGTCGATCAATGTGTACTTTATTGTTTAAAGCTTTGGCTATTTTAGAGCTATCACTATTAGAATATCCAGCATGAATCATCGCATCAAAAATTGTTGTATTATGTTGTATTGGAATTAAATCATCAGCAAATTCTGGAGTTTTATCTAATAATATTTTAGGTGTTGTTATTGTTCTATTTTCTTCAATTATTTTTATTTTTGTACTATGAGAAATAGAATTTTCATGTTCTTTACGTGAGGATTGATCTGAACCAGAATAATAAAGAGTAAATAATTTATTTTTTTCATTATTTAAGATTGTAGTTTGATTTATGATTGCGTTTTTTATCTCATCTTCTTTTGCGTTATGATCTGATTTAAGATGATCAATATCTATAGGGAAGTTAGTTTTTTTAATAGTGACTTCAAGTTTAGATTCTGTTCCGTATAACGTTTCAACGTTGTTCATTGTATCCATTAACATTTGTGATGAGGATTCAGTTTTTCCTTCAGAAAAAATTTTTAATGGATCAAATTTCGGATAATCTTTCACATTTGGATATGGTATAGAGAAATTCATTTTAGCATAAACAAATGGAATTTTTTTGATAATATCTTTGTCAAAGCTTTTGATAAGAGTCGGCACATCAATTATTGTTTTTTCAGGGTATTTTGATTTTTTATAATGCGACAAACGCTCTCTTTGCATAGAGGATAGTATAGCGTTTAAATTGTTGGAATTAGTGTCTAATGATTGAACGGATAACCTTGATGGTATTGCTATTTTCTGATTTCCATCTAAGGAAGTTAAAAGTGATCCTCCTATAATAATACCAGAGGTGATTCCAGCGAAAAATGTTATAGATAACCATCGAAAAGAAACTTCTCGTTTATCTATAAATACTTTCTCATCTTGATTGCCTAAGATAGTAGGACTATCACCAAATGAGAATAGTATGTTTCTTTTGTCTGATGTACTATACAATGTCATTATAGATGTAAATTGTTATCAATTCCTATTGTTGTATCAAGTTAAATTTGTAAGGGGATATAATTTTTCTTTGTAAGAGTCAAATATTTTAGGTTATGTTATGTATAGTGACTGAG
>NZ_JAAEJX010000011.1:0-54655 GCF_036858155.1 Candidatus Liberibacter brunswickensis
AGACTCTCTTTGTCACGAATAAACTGTTTTACCGCCATCGAACCAATTTCCCTTATCTCA
Source organism: Candidatus Liberibacter brunswickensis (assembly GCF_036858155.1). NCBI lineage: Bacteria > Pseudomonadati > Pseudomonadota > Alphaproteobacteria > Hyphomicrobiales > Rhizobiaceae > Liberibacter > Candidatus Liberibacter brunswickensis. Next base: position 61 of record NZ_JAAEJX010000011.1, read on the forward strand.
ACTCATCTTCAACAAATATAAAGCCATAAAATATAAAATATTTTAGCACAAGCTAATTAGCTTACAGTAAATCACAACTATTTTGCAATAGAATATTTTTCTTGTATCTCCTTCGAAACATGCACAGGCACAGGGGAATAATGATCAAAAACCATTGTATACTGACCCCGACCCTGCGACATAGAACGTAAAGAATCCACATATTTGAACATACAAGCAAGAGGAACATGAGCATCAATCACAACATATACAGAACGATTTTCCTGCCCCTGAATATGCCCTCTTCGTGAACTTAAATCACCAATAACATCACCAACATATTCCCCAGGGATAACAACCTCAACCTTCATAACAGGCTCCAACAATTGCACTCCCATTTTACTTGCCGCCTCCCTAAAACAAGCTCTAGCAGCAATCTCAAAAGCAAGAACAGAAGAATCAACATCATGATAAGCACCATCCAATAAAACAACTTTCATTCCAAGCATAGGGAAACCTGCTAATGGACCAGAAGAAAGCATACTCTCAATGCCCTTCTTCACACCAGGGATATACTCTTTTGGAATAGCACCCCCCACAATTTTAGATTCGAATACAAAATCTTCTCCATCAGGATTAGGCTCGAATCCTATCTTGACCTTAGCAAATTGCCCCGCACCACCAGATTGTTTCTTATGAATATAATCATGCACACAAGCCTTGGTAATCGACTCACGATAAGAAACATATGGAGCACCGACATTAGCATCTACTCTAAATTCACGTGACATCCGATCAACAATGATATCAAGATGTAACTCACCCATACCAGCAATAATAGTCTGACCAGAATCCGGATCCGACCGAACTTGCAAAGAAGGATCTTCTGCCGCAAGGCGACTTAACGCAAGAGACATACGCTCTTGATCACCTTTAGACTTGGGCTCAATAGCAACTTGTATCACAGGCTCAGGAAAATCCATCCTTTCCAAAACAACAGGCTTAGAAGGATCACACAAAGTTTCTCCCGTTATAGTATCCTTTAACCCAGCGAGAGCGACAATATCACCACAATAAGCTTCATCAATGTCTTCTCGGGAATTGGAATGCATCTGCATCATACGACCAACACGTTCTTTTTTATCTTTGATCGTGTTTAACAGGATATCTCCCTTTGAAATTTTCCCAGAGTAAATACGACAAAAAGTCAACGAACCAACAAAACTATCCGCCATCACTTTAAAAGCGAGCATAGAAAGAGGCGCCGAGTCCAATGCCGGAACATCTATTTCACTATCAGTTTTTACGTCAATACCTTTAATAGCCCTTACATCAAGAGGAGACGGCAAATAGTCAACCACCGCATCCAACAAAGGCTGTACACCCTTGTTTTTAAATGAAGAACCACACAGAACAGGGAAAAACCTTACAGAAATAGTGCCTAAACGAATTAAAGAACGTATCTTATCTGGACTAAAAGACTCACCCTGCAAGTAAGAATCCATTGCAGTATCATCTACATCAACTATAGATTCAATCATCTTTTCACGATAAGAATCAGCCAAATCTTTCATATCTTCCGGTATTTCTACTACATCCCAACTAGCCCCTAGATCTTCATTTTTCCATAAAACAGCCTTCATCTCAACAAGATCAATCACACCCTGAAATTCACTCTCAGACCCAATAGGCAATTGTATCACCAAAGGATTAGCTCCAAGCCTAGAAGAAATCATTTCAACGGAACGATAAAAATCTGCCCCCATTTTATCCATTTTATTGCAAAATATAATACGAGGAGTGGAGTATTTATTAGCTTGACGCCATACCGTTTCTGTTTGTGGCTCAACACCAGCGTTAGAATCTAACAACGTTATCGCACCATCTGAAACACGAATAGAACGCTCTACTTCCATAGTAAAATCAACGTGTCCAGGAGTATCAATAATAGTTAATTTCTTCTGAATACCATCACGTCCCTGCCAGAAAACAGTAGTAGAAGCAGATGTAATAGTAATACCACGCTCCTGCTCTTGCTCCATCCAATCCATTGTAGCACAACCATCGTGCACTTCACCAATTTTATGAGATTTCCCAGCATAATACAATATACGCTCAGTAGTAGTCGTCTTACCAGCATCTATATGGGCCATGATACCAAAGTTACGACTATCTTCTATCTTACATTTACGAGCCATTTTTTTGAACCTTTCGCAACATTACCAACGATAGTGCGAAAAAGCACGATTAGCATCAGCTACTTTATGCGTCTCTTCACGTTTCCTAACAGCAACACCCCGACTGTTAGCAGCGTCAACAATCTCTCCTCCTAAACGATCTATCATAGTTGTTTCATTACGCTTGCGCGCTGCCATTATAATCCAACGAATAGCAAGAGCCTGACTTCGCTTAGCAGTTATCTCCCCAGGAACACTATAAGCAGCCCCCCCTACACGACGGACACGAACCTCAACTTGAGGAGTAACATTACTCAAGGCCTGACGAAATAGAATAACTGGATCTTGTTTCTCTTTTTTTTCAATCAGGTCAAATGCTCCATAAACAATACTCACAGCTACAGACTTCTTACCGTCATGCATAATGGCATTCATAAACTTAGAAACAATAGGATCAGAAAATTTTGAATCAGGCAACACTTCACGGACTACCGCTCTACGACGTCGGGACATAATAACTCTCTGTCTTTCACAATCTAACTACAATACTATAAAACTAAAGACCAACACAAAAACTATTTAGGACGACCAGCTCCGTATCGAGAACGAGCCTGCTTGCGGTTCTTCACACCTTGTGTATCTAGAACCCCTCTAATCACACGATATTTAACCCCAGGAAGATCCTTGACACGACCACCACACAACATAACTACTGAATGTTCTTGTAAATTATGTCCCTCTCCAGGAACATAAGCTATAACCTCAATTCCACTAGTCAAACGGGCTTTAATAACCTTACGCAATGCAGAATTAGGCTTTTTAGGCGTCACTGTATAAACACGAAGACACACACCTCTTTTCTGAGGACTACCTCTAAGAGCTGTCATTTTAGCACGAACACGAAAAGATCCTTTACGAGGTTTGCGTATAAGCTGATTAACAGTAGGCATTTTTTATAGCTCTCTTCCTAAAAAACATCTTTGATATCCCTCATTTACAATCCAAAAACAAAACACAACTGCTACATACAAAATGCACCAGCCAAATTATCCAAATCAAAAATCAATGGAAAATACATCAAATAAAGACATATTCACTAACAACCATATTCCTGGAAAATTACACCAGAAAAAGAATATCAAGAACTGATAAATACACGGGTGTACCAGCCGTGGTAATATTTTCTTACGCTCACGTCAAGATGAATCCATATAAAATCATCAAAAAACTAAAATATCTTCATCTAATAACAATGTTTTCTTCTTAATTCAATTTTTTTTGAAAATAACACTACAAAATAAATAACTAATACAAATAATTTATCCAGTGAAAAAATTATTTCCAAAATACTTTTACAAAGATAACAATATTATCACTTTTATCAAGATTGTTTATACATTGATCCAAATATTAGTTAAATATGCACATGTAAGGAAACTCTTGATTTTAATATACGATTATCTCTATAATAAAATAGAGTACGAAAAATGAACATATCATAAAAAGCGTATTTATATGAAAATAAAGTATTTTTATTTATGTAAAGTGAAAATCTTGAATATTGCATTTCTCTAAAAAACTTTTTATTCGTATACTAAAAAATATATGTATGAAGAATCCTTGTTTATTAGCACAAAAAATAAATTTCTTGATTATGATCGCTAATTACGAAAACCAAAATGAGAAGTTTTAATTGATATTATGACTGATAAAAAAACAAAAATTAACCCTACATTAATCCGAAACATTGCAAATATCCTTAATGAAACTAATTTGACAGAAATTGAAGTAGATGGCGATGGAGTGCGAATTCGCTTGTTGCGCTCTCCTCAAAAAGATCCTTCGATAAATAACCTTGATAAAAAAAATGAACAAGTAAATTACGTCTTGGAATCTAAAGTATCTCAATTAACAGAAGATAGTAATTCTAAACCAATAGAAGATAATAATTCTAGACTGAGCACCAAAAATATCCAGATTCCTATTCCTGATAATTCTCTTACAGTGACCTCTCCAATGGTGGGGACAGCATACTTGGCTAGTAGCCCAGGAAGTGATCCTTTCGTAAACAAAGGAAACCTTGTAGTCAAAGGACAAACCCTTCTTATTATCGAAGCAATGAAAACAATGAATCATATTATAGCACCATGCCCTGGTACAGTTGTGAGTATAAATGTAGAAAATGGTCAATTAGTAGAATATGGTGATTCACTTGTGGTTTTAGAAAAGAAAGAGGATAATAAATGATTTCTAAGATTCTTATTGCCAATCGTGGAGAAATCGCCTTACGTATTTTGCGTGCTTGTAAAGAGTTAAATATTTCTACAGTTGCGGTGCATTCAACCGCAGATTCTGGGGCTATGCATGTACGATTAGCAAATGAAAGCGTATGTATTGGACCACCTCACCCCAAGGATAGCTATTTGAATATTCAACAAATAGTAGCTGCATGTGAGATAACAAATGCTGATGCTGTTCATCCTGGATATGGATTCCTTTCAGAAAATGCAAAATTTGCCGAAATATTAGAAGCTCATCATATCAAATTCATTGGACCCTCTTCAGAACATGTAAATATGATGGGTGATAAAATTACTGCAAGAAAAACCGCCCAAGAGCTTGGAATACCTGTGGTTCCTGGATCTGATGGGGAAGTGCATAATAAAAATGCTATGAATATAGCTAAAAAAATAGGTTTTCCAGTGATGATCAAGGCTTCTGCAGGAGGAGGAGGACGTGGAATGCGCATAGCGCACTCTGAAGACGATTTGCTAGAAGCAATTAATCAAGCACGCTCCGAATCACTAGCCGTTTTCGGTAATGATGCCGTTTATATAGAAAAATATCTTAAAAATCCACGTCATATTGAAATACAAGTTTTTGGAGATGGTATGGGAAATGCTGTTCATTTTGGTGAACGAGATTGCTCCGTACAACGTCGTAATCAAAAAATATGGGAAGAAGCACATTCTCCTGTAATAAGTGCCAAGGAGCGTGAAGAAATAGGCGAAATATGCGTGCAAGCAATAAAAAAGATTCGTTACCGTGGTGCAGGAACAGTAGAATTTCTTTATGAAGACGGAAAGTTCTACTTTATAGAAATGAATACACGATTACAAGTAGAACATCCTATTACTGAAGCAATTACAGGCTTAGATCTTGTACATGAGCAAATATACGTAGCATCGGAAAATCGTTTATCTATACAACAAAAAGATATAAAATTTTCTGGTCACGCTATAGAATGTCGCATTAACGCCGAAGATCCTGAGAAATTTATACCTAATCCAGGTAAAATCACCTATTACCATGCTCCTGGTGGATTAGGAGTAAGAATGGATTCTGCATCTTATCAAGGATACGTGGTACCTTCTTACTATGATAGCCTTATAGCTAAATTAATTGTCCATGGGAAAAACCGTAAGGAATGCATGATGCGATTAAATCGAGCATTAAATGAGATTGTTATAGATGGAATAGAAACAACTATACCATTATTTCAAAATCTAATAAAGAATGAAGATATTATAAAAGGAAATTATGATATTCATTGGCTAGAAAACAATTTTCTAAAACAAACATCCTAAATTTCTAATTCCCTAAATAACTAAATTATGAATATAAATCCATATATTATAATCAGAGCATATTCTTTGGGAATATTCCCAATGGCTGATTCAGATGATAGCGAAGAAATTTTATGGATAAAACCTTCTAAAAGAGGAATAATTCCTCTAGATAAATTTCATATTTCAAAAAGATTAAATAAATATATTCGCCGTGGAATATATGATATTCGTGTTAACACAGCATTTGAAAGCGTGATATCCTCCTGTTCTCAGAAAACACATAATCGTCAGTCAACTTGGATTAATAAAAAAATACGAAATTCATATATTGATCTTTTTCATATGGGGTATGCTCATACGGTAGAAGCATGGAAAGAAGAACAATTAGTCGGAGGATTATATGGAGTGTCTCTTGGAGCTATATTTTTTGGAGAGAGTATGTTTTCTCGCATGGAAAATGCTTCAAAAATTTGTCTTGTTCATCTAGTAGAACATCTCAAGAAACGCCAATTTCTATTGTTAGACACACAGTTTATCACTAATCATCTAAAACAATTCGGAGCTATAGAAATAACTAATACCACGTATGAAAAACTACTAGAAAACGCATTGAAATATTCTAAAATATCTTTTTTATAGAAATAAAGATTAATACTTTATATGAATACTATAATTTAAAAGATAGGAAGAATTCTATATTAATTATATTCATTAATACAATATTATAATTTTACTAATGAGTTATTGATCTACTATCTTTTCTAACATTAATATCACCTACAGATAAAGGAAGAGAATTATCACCTTCGCTTTCAAGGGATTTCGGCATCCTTAATAATGCATGCTCAAGAACTTCTTCCATAAAAGAAACAGGTATAATTTCTAATCCATTCTTAACATTTTTAGGAATTTCCATCAAATCTTTAACATTTTCTTCAGGAATTAATATTTTTGTAATACCAGCTCTTAAAGCAGCAAGAAGTTTTTCTTTTAATCCCCCTATTGGCAATACTCTACCACGAAGAGTTACTTCACCTGTCATAGCAACGTTTTTATAAACCGGTATACAAGTCATAATAGATACTATAGCAGTTGCCATAGCAATACCAGCAGACGGACCATCTTTAGGAGTAGCTCCTTCTGGGACATGAACGTGTATATTGGTATCATTGAATGCTGTCGGAAGAATACCAAAAGAAGAAGATCTTGATTTCACATAAGAAGAAGCTGCTAAAATAGATTCCTTCATTATTTCCTTAAGATTACCTGTAATAGTAATTTTACCTTTTCCTGGCATGACGACACCTTCAACCGTCAATATTTCACCGCCCACTTCAGTCCATGCCAATCCTGTAACAATACCAATTTGGTCTTCTCCATCTATTTGACCATATTTATAATGAGGAACTCCTAGATAATCTTGTAAATTGCTTTTGTTAATAGAAACAGTCTTTTCAATACCTTTTACAATTTTGGTAACTGCTTTACGTGCTATTTTCATCAATGCACGTTCAAAATTACGAACTCCAGCTTCACGTGTAAAAAGACGAATTATGTCTAATAATACATCATCGCTTATATCAAATTCTTTTGACTTAAGAGAATTTATATTTAAAACTTTTTTAATAAGATGATTCTTAGCTATTTGTAATTTTTCTTCCTCAGTATAGCCAGAGATACGTATAATTTCCATACGATCCATTAAAGGAATAGGAATATTTAAAGTATTAGCTGTCATAACAAACATAACTTTAGAAAGATCATACTCAACTTCTAAATAGTGATCAACAAAAGAAGAATTCTGAGCTGGATCTAAAACTTCTAATAATGCTGCAGACGGATCTCCCCTAAGATCCGATCCCATTTTATCAATCTCGTCCAACAACAGCAAAGGATTACTTCTTTTAGATTTTTTAAGCGACTGTATAATCCTACCAGGCATAGAACCTATATAAGTCCTACGATGACCCCTAATATCTGCTTCATCATAAACACCACCAAGAGACATCCTTACATAATTACGTCCTGTTGCTTTTGCAATAGATTGTGCTAATGATGTCTTTCCTACACCTGGAGGCCCGACAAAACAAAGAATCAGCCCCTTATTCTCAGCTGAACGAATCTGTACTGCCAAATACTCAATAATACGTTCTTTAACCTTTGCAAGACCAAAATGGTCTTGTTCAAGAACACTAGTAGCGAAATCAAGATCCTTTTTAGTCTTTGAATTTTTATCCCACGGAACTCCTAAAAGCCAATCTAAATAATTACGTATAACAGAAGATTCAGCAGAGAGAGGATTCATCTGACGTAATTTACGCAATTCAGACAATGCTTTTTCGCGAGCTTCTTTTGAAAGCTTTATTTTAGAAATACGATCCTCAAATTCTCCTATTTCATCACGACCTTCTTCACCATCATCAAGTTCTTTTTGAATAGCCTTCATTTGCTCATTTAGATAGTACTCACGCTGTGTTTTTTCCATCTGACGTTTTACTCGAGAACGTATACGATTCTCAACTTGTAAAATAGATATTTCACTTTCCATAAAAACGAGTAACATTTCGAGACGTTCTTTTACAGAAACAGCTTCTAATATTTTTTGTCTATCAGTTACTTTAATTGATAAATTAGCAGAAATTACATCTGCTAGTTTTGAAAAATCCTCAATCTGAGAAGTAATACTTTCTAATTCAGGAGAAATTTTTTTATTTAATTTTATATAATTACAGAATTCTGAGATAACAGAACGACTAAGTGCCTCAAGTTCAATTAAATTCTCATCGGGATCTGGCAAAACTTGAATATTAGCTTCTAAAAAATCGTCACGCTCTATATATTCAACAATACGAGCTCTAACATTTCCCTCCACCAAAGTTTTCACAGTACCATCGGGCAATCTTAGGATTTGCAATACATCAACTACAGTACCAATTTTATAAATAGAAGAAGATACTGGATTTTCATCACTAGAGTTCAACTGAGTAACTAGGACAATCTTCTTATGAGAACTCATTGCTTCATCAAGAGCACGCACTGATTTCTCTCTTCCCACAAACAATGGAACAATCATATATGGGAAAACCACAATATCACGCAACGGCAAAAGTGGATAAGTTATACTAGAACTGCTACAGAGATCTTTACTCTCGCCTTCACACGCAACACCTGACTTTTTTTCATCGTCTTGATTCAAAATCACCCACCGAAATAAATAACTACGATAACAATACCGTAGAATAGAGATTTATAAATGTAACTTAAACGCTGTATTATATCAATATATCTAAAACATATAAGAATACAAAAGAAAATCAAAGATATATTTTAAAAAAAACATCTTCAAAAAATTACTTTCGCTTAAATTCAGAATGTCATTATGTTATTAAATCACATATAAATAATACAAATCATTTATCTATTTTTAAAAGAACACCCCATATTGCACACGATAAAAATTTAAGCAGAAACGTTAGCTTTTTCATCTCTCCTATCATCATACACATTAAGAGGGCATGCACTACCCTTAACAACATCCTCAGAGATAATCACACTGCTAACTCCTTTTAACATAGGTAATTCAAACATAGTATCAAGGAGTATTTTTTCTAATATAGAACGTAAACCACGAGCTCCTGTTTTATGAACAATAGCACGTTTAGCAATTTCCCTCAAAGCATCCTCATGGAAAATAAGTTTCACATCTTCCATATCAAAAAGACATTGATATTGTTTTATCAAAGCATTTTTAGGCTCAGAAAGAATTCTAACAAGAGAATTTTCATCAATATCCTCAAGAGAGGCCAATACAGGAAGACGACCTATAAATTCTGGAATCAATCCAAATTTTACTAAATCTTCTGATTCAATATTACGTAATACATCTCCGATAAGACGATCATCTGAATCCTTAACAACAGCAGAAAAACCTATTGAGGCCTTTTCTCCTCTAGCAGAAATTATACGATCCAATCCCGCAAATGCTCCACCACAAATGAATAAAATATTTGTTGTATCTACTTGTAAAAATTCCTGTTGAGGATGCTTCCTCCCCCCTTGTGGCGGGACAGAAGCAATAGTTCCTTCCATGATTTTCAAAAGAGCTTGCTGCACTCCTTCTCCTGAAACATCACGGGTAATAGAAGGGTTATCAGATTTCCGAGATATCTTATCAACTTCATCGATATATACTATCCCACGCTGAGCACGTTCCACATTATAATCTGCCGCTTGCAGCAATTTTAAAATAATATTTTCAACATCTTCACCGACATAACCAGCTTCTGTCAATGTTGTAGCATCAGCCATCGTAAAAGGAACATCGATAATACGCGCAAGAGTTTGAGCAAGATAAGTCTTACCACATCCAGTAGGACCAACTAAAAGTATATTCGACTTAGAAAGTTCTACATTACTATTCTTAGAAGAATGAGCTAAGCGTTTATAGTGATTATGAACCGCAACCGCTAAAACTTTTTTTGCCTGACTTTGTCCAATAACATACTCATCTAAAACTTGAAGTATCTCTTGTGGATTAGGAATACCTTCATGTGACTTAGTTATAGAAGACTTATTCTCTTCATGAATAATATCCATACATAACTCAACACACTCATCACATATAAATACCGTAGGACCTGCAATCAATTTTCTAACTTCATGTTGACTTTTACCGCAAAAGGAACAATAAAGCGCGTTCTTTGAGACACTACCATTATTGCCGGTTTTACTCATAGAATTCTCCCTTAATTAGCAAGCTGTAAAAACATTCTAAAATAACTTCAATAACATAGAACATTATTTACAAACAACGTTATATTTTTCGTTACCATAAAACACATCTTCCGTAGTTAAAACATTCTCGCTCTCGTACTTATACACAATTTTAAAATATCAATTCATTTACATCAGACATTTACATAAAAAACAAATAATCCATATTACGCTATACTGTCCTAAAATCTTTTCGATATTTTATTTGGCAAAAGATATATAATCAAAAAATTACTTGTGCTCTACTGAGATATCAACACGAGATATCAAGACCTTGTCAACCAAGCCCCAATCAGATGCCTCATCAGCTGACATGAAGTAATCACGATCTAATGTCTTCTCAACCTCTTCATATGTCTTGTCACAATGTTTAACATATATATTATTCAAACGGTGCTTAATTTTAATAATATCTCGAGCATGACGTTCAATGTCAGAAGCTTGACCAGAAAACCCTCCAGATGGTTGATGCAACATAATGCGAGCATTAGGCAAAGCAAAACGCATGCCTTTTTTACCAGCAGATAAGAGTAAAGACCCCATAGAAGCCGCCTGACCTATACAAAAAGTAGATATCGGAGGCTTAATAAACTGCATAGTATCATAAATTGCCATCCCAGACGTCACAACGCCTCCAGGTGAGTTAATATACAAAGATATTTCTTTTTGAGGGTTTTCTGCCTCAAGAAATAAAAGCTGAGCACATACGAGTGTAGCCATATGATCTTCAATCTGACCAGTTATAAAAATAATACGTTCTTTAAGCAAACGAGAATAAATATCGTAAGAACGCTCTCCTCTATTAGTTTGTTCAACTACCATTGGAACAAGACCTAAAGACATATCATCATAACCTCTTTGCATATATTCCTTAAACTCCATATTTTTAAGATTCCCCGTCTATGTTTATACGTATTACAGAATCTACATTCTAAATATTGATAAATACATTAAATTATCTAAGTTATCAAAATAATTTAAAATACCAACAACGTTACATATAAATCCGTATAAAGTGTTAATATAAATAACATATAAACAATAATATTATTTCAAAGATATAGCTAAATATAAATCACACATTATTTATATATGATAATAAAATAAGAAAAACATGTTATAACAACTACATAGAAATTATCAATTGATTTGATTATCAGAACGATTTCATGTGTAAAACACAAAATAATACAACGTAGTATTAGGGGGAACATACTGTTGTTTTATTATCCAATATTTTTTCTTTATTAACTCACATTTTTTTAATTTTTTTTGAAACAATTAAAAATCATTACCTTCAAATCTTGATAACCACATATCATAGTATTTAGATAACGCCAGAACGAGATAACTTATCTTTTTTATAATCTTCAAAATTGCCTTCAAACCACTCAACATGACCATTACCTTCAAAAGCCAAAATATGAGTTGCCAAGCGATCCAAAAACATACGATCATGGCTAATAATAACAGCACAACCTGCAAAATTTTCTAATGCATCTTCAAGAGCGGATAATGTTTCCGTATCTAGATCATTAGTAGGCTCATCAAGCAAAATTACATTGCCACCACTTTTAAGGATTTTAGCTAAATGAACACGACCTCTTTGACCACCAGAAATAGAACCAATCCTCTGCTGTTGATCTACCCCTTTAAAATTAAAAGCACCACAATAAGCACGAGAATTTATCTCATGTTCATTGAGCTTAATTATATCATCCCCTCCTGAAATTTCTTCCCAAACTGTTTTTTCCGCATTTAAAGCATCCCTACTTTGATCAACATAACTCAAACATACTGTCTCTCCTATATTAATCACGCCAGAATCAGGCATTTCATCTCCTATTATCATACGAAATAAAGTGGTTTTACCCGCTCCATTAGGGCCGATGACACCAACAATACCCCCAGGAGGCAATCTGAAAGAAAGATTATCAATCAATAGGCAATCATTATAAGATTTTGAAATATTTTTAGCCTCAATCACAACATTACCCAAACGCTTCCCGACAGGAATAATAATCTGAGCGTTGCCAGGATGACGCTGCGAAGAAGATTCAACTAATTCTTCATAAGAGCGAATACGAGCCTTAGATTTAGATTGCCTTGCTTTAGGAGAAGATACAATCCATTCTCTCTCACGTTCTATTGCTTTTTTACGGGAAATTTCCTCACGATTTTCTTGATCCATACGCTTAACTTTCATTTGCAAATATGTAGAGTAATTTCCCTGATATGGAATTCCTTTTCCACGATCAACTTCCAAAATCCAATTAGTCACGTTATCTAAAAAATATCTATCATGAGTAACCATCAAGACAGCACCAGAGTATTCTCGTAAATATTTTTCCATCCATGCAATAGTTTCTGCATCAAGATGGTTAGTTGGTTCATCAAGCAATAAAAGATCTGGACGAGAAAGTAACAACCTACAAAGCGCAACACGCCTCTTTTCTCCGCCAGAAAGAGAAACAACATCCGATTCACCATCCGGGCAATTAAGAGACCCTATAGACATTTGCACTTCAGTCTCAAGATCCCACAACCCTTTGGTGTCTATAATATCTTGCAACTTAGCAATTTCTTCTTCTGTATCTTCTGAATAATTCATCATCAGTTCATTATATTTGTCGAGTACAGCTTGCTTATGTGCGACACCATCTAAAATATTCTCTCTCACTGTTTTAGAATAATCTAATTGCGGCTCCTGAGGTAAATAACCAACTGTAAAATCAGTTGCTAACCAAGCATCACCATTATAATCTTTATCAAGACCAGCCATAATCCGTAAAATAGTCGATTTCCCAGCACCATTAGGGCCAATAATTCCTATTTTAGCATCTGGATAAAAAGAAAGATTAATATTATCTAAAACCTTTTTGCTTCCAAAAAATTTACTGAGGCCTTCCATATGATAAATAAACTTACGCGCCATAAAAAATACCCTTACTTTTTAATTGAGTTTTAGGTCAACTATGTTACTAAATCAAAGACTAAGTAATCAATTAGATGAAATCAATTTTTTACCAAAATAGTATACCTTATCATTTATTAAAGAATGGGATCAAAATTGCATGTCACCGACAACTATTCTAAACGAAGATAAAACCATAACCAAAACCTCTTATTCATGCAATCAAGTACATAAGACCCCTAGTTCTATAATACTAGTTTGTCAAAGCATAGAAGAGAACCTAGAAGACTACAATGATTTCTGTGAATACCTTGCTGAAGAAAATCTTGCAGTTTATATACATAGTTACCAAAACAACATAAACAAAGATCATAATTGTCCTCATAAGAGTTATTACCAACAAAATAATCAGACAATCTTACAAGATGTAATGAAATTGCGTACATTGATTTCAGAAAAACACGGAAATACACCAGTACTTCTCTTTGGATATTCACTCGGGACAATTATCGCTTTATCAACACTGATAAATTATCCACAAAAATTTTCTGGCATTGCTCTATGGAATCTTGATCTATGTTTTGAAAAACACAGCTGTATGATAATGACAACATTCTTAAAAATGGAAAAATTCTTCAAGGGATCAGATACACCAAGCAGATTCATGCACCATTTAACTAGCAATATTTGGAATCGAAATAGTCAAAATTGGAAGTTTTTTTTAAAAAATTCATCTATAACAAAAAATTGTAAAAATAATTCATTAAACTTTCAACATATCCCAATATCAGTATGGATTGAATTGATGTCAATGGCCTCATCTGTAAATGCACGAGGATCTTTTAATCCACTGTCTAGATTCACACCTTTTTTAATTATTGGAGGTGGTAATATTTATTCTAGCTCTGAAGATCCTTCTCAAACATATAAATTAGCAACTAGACTGCAAAACGAAGAATTTTATGATACTTACTTAATGAACCTACCTGCGATACAATTCAATAATCAAATTACATCTTTTCCTACCCAAGCAATCAAAAAATTACGTAATTGGATAGTAAATTCATACTTACCAAAAGTAACACCTAGAATTTCTCAACATAAAAAATAGATTAATTATCTTAAAAAGCAAAAAACATACCTTTCTAAAACTATCCTATAATATTTAAATATTAATATTTAAATAAACTACTATATTATAAAATACATCATCTAACCAACAAATAAATGTATATAGGGGTTATTTTTAAGTTGACCATTCATATAGATATGAATATTGTGATTCAAGATGATCTCTTTAAAGATCTTTTGGGAGCGCGTAGCTCAGTCGGTAGAGCGGTCGGCTTTTAACCGGTAGGTCCTGGGTTCGAGCCCCAGCGCGCTCACCAATTAATATAAACACCAAAAGACATTTTTTTGATAGTCTAAGGATATCTAAAAATTGAAGAACAGTGCATGACAATCTAGTCTAATGTATTTTTAAAATTATCATTTTAAAATATATACAGGTGGATAATAGAAAAAGTAACCTATATTACAGTTGATAATTAACTTATTTCGCGGAGTAACCTGTTCTTTTGACGATCCCAGTCACGCTTCTTATCAGCTTCACGTTTGTCATAAATTTTGTTGCCTTTAGCAAGGGCAAGATCAATTTTCACAAAACCTTTTGAATTAAAATAAATTTTCATTGGAACAATAGTCATACCATCACGACTTACAGCTGCATGCAAACGAAGTATTTCCTTTTTACGAAGTAAAAGTTTGCGATTTCTACGTGGAAAATGATTAAAACGATTAGCCTGTAAATATTCTGGTATATAGGTATTCATTAACCAAATTTCATTATCTTCAAAAGAAGCATAAGAATCAGAGATATTTACTTTTGATACACGCAGCGACTTAACTTCAGTTCCAGTTAATACAATACCAGCCTCGTAAGAGCTAATAATATGATAATTATATCTAGCTCTTCTATTTTCAGATATAACCTTTTTGGAAGGATCACTACGAAATTTAGAACTCATTCTAATCCCAATATAATTTTATAAATACATATTCCTTGAGATAATATATATTTCATAATAAAATTATTCAATAAACTATCCAACTAGTTCAAGAGCTTTATCAATAGCAATCATTGTTTTCTTCTCAAGCATTGATACCATAGGCGATCTTACCACTAATGATATATTTCTTCCCAAACGAGATAGAGCATATTTCACACAACACATAGAAGATTCTATAAAAAGAGCTTGATGAAGAGGCATAAGTCTATCTTGATATTCAAGCGCCTTACGATAATCTCCCTGAATAGTTGCTCGTTGGAATTCAGCACAAAATCTTGGAACAACATTAGCTGTAACCGAAATACAACCAACACCTCCATGAGCGTTAAATCCTAAAGCTGAAGCATCTTCTCCCGATAACTGAATAAAATCTGACCCACAAGCAAGACGTTGCTCTGACACCAATTCAATTCTTCCTGTAGCATCTTTTACTCCTACTATATTAGGATAAGTTTTTGATAATTTCGCCATCGTACAAACATCCATTTCAATAACCGTGCGACTTGGATTATTGTAAATATAAATTGGCAAATTTACTGTATTAGCTATTTCTCCAAAATGAGCTAGAAGACCTTTCTTATTAGGTTTATTATAATAAGGGATGACAACTAGCAAAGCATCAGCACCGATTTTTTGGGCATATTTAGCTAATTCAATTGATTCTTTAGTATTGTTCGAGCCGACACCAGCCATTACAGGTACGCGACCCGCTGACGTTTTAACACACAATTCAATAATTCGACAATGTTCTTCATGTGATAAAGTAGAAGATTCTCCTGTTGTTCCAGCAGGAACAAGTCCTTTAGATCCTTCAGTTATTTGCCATTCAACATGCTCTATAAAAGCATCTTCATCAATTAAATTACCCTTTGTAAACGGCGTAATCAATGCAGGGATAGATTCACCAAATAACATGTAACACTCCAGAATATCTGAGAAAAAATAATAGAAATAACAAACAATTTGAACCCACTTCAAAATAATAGCTAATTATCAAATATATCTAATATACTAGATCTATCCATATTGAAATAGGGTTAATAAATACTTACATCCCTTGATTACAATGACATTTTAGAAAGTATAGTTAAAACTATTGACGTATACATATACAAACAATTACTAATACACGTGAAGAAGTTTTTGATTTATAATTATACTAACTTCCAAAATAGCTATCTAAAAGATGCTCAGTTCAAACTGAGTTTAACAAATAATTTTTAAGAGTAAAATCCTTTATGAAAAAAGATAATCATCTTTTTCTAGTCGATGGATCTAGTTTTATATACAGATCCTTTTATGCAACTCCTTTTCTTTCCCGTAAACGAGATGGACTACCTGTTAACGCTATTGCTGGTTTCTGCAATATGCTATGGAAATTACTACAAAATTCTCACAAAGAAAATATAGCATCACATTTCGCTGTTGTTTTTGATCATTCTGCTACAACTTTTCGCAATGAACTATATCAAGACTACAAAGCTAATCGACCTGAAATTCCCAAAACATTACTTCCACAATTACCACTTGTACGTCTTGCAACACAAGCATTCGGAATACAAGCTATTGAAATAAAAGGATTTGAAGCAGACGATATTATCGCAACCTATGCACGTATTGCAGAAAAAGAAAGAATTTTTGTTACTATCATCTCTACAGATAAAGATTTAACACAATTAATCAGCCCTACTACTTGTTTATACGATACTATTAAGGAGGAAAAAATCGATGCTGAATATGTTATTAAAAAATGGGGTGTTCCTCCAGAAAGAATGATATGCTTACAATCATTAACAGGAGATTCCACCGATAACATACCTGGAATACCAGGAATAGGATATAAGACAGCAGCATTACTCCTACAAGAATATGGAAATCTTGAAAACATTCTTATAAATGCCGACAAAATAAAACAAAATAAAAGACGAAAAAACATTCTAGAATACGCAGATACAGCTCGCCTTGCCAAAAAACTTGTAACTCTACGTACTGACGTACCAATAACCATTCCATTAGAAAATCTTATATTTAAAGATTGCAACGGTCCTCAATTAATTTCTTTTCTTAAAGCATTAGAATTTACAAAACTAACCAAACGTGTTGCTGAATCTTTATATTGCGATGCAGATAACATTGAACCCATAACTTTAGATATAGACGATAATATAAAAAATGATTTTAACGATGTAGAAGAAAATAAATTCGAAAGTTTTACAAATCAATCTAACAAAACAATAACGGTATCGGAACATACTCCTAAAAAGTTATTTTTAGAACGGCTACAATCGCTAACCAAATATCCGATAAATAATGATTACTATACCATAATATCCAATATTAAAGACCTTAAAGAATTGGTTAAAACACTAGAAAAAAATAGTTGTGCTTCTTTCAAAATAATTACAGATACAGCTAATGCTTTAGATTCTAAGCCCATAGCTATTGCTTTCAGTATTTTAAATCAAAAAGATATCTCATCCTTCAAGATAGAAAACATATTCATTGATCTTTCATTAAATACATCTCAAGACAAAGTAGAAAATGCACCTTCAAAAGAAGGTATCTCAGTTCAAGAAATTCTATCATATTTTAAAAACTTCTTTGAGAATGAAATTTTTCTCAAAATAGGTCACAATATAAAATATGATAAATTAGTACTTTATCGTTATGGAATAAACATATATGGATTTGAAGATATAATGCTAATGTCCTACGTCTTGGATTCTGGACGATCTTCTCATGATATAGTTAATATTGCGAGAAAATGGCTATCTTATACTCTTATAACACGCAAAGAACTCTTAAAATCAGGAAAATCACGCATATCAATTGACCAAATTCCTGATTTAAAAATTCAAAAATATCTTATAGAGAGCAGTAGTATTATCTTACAATCATGGTTGCTTCTTAAGCCTAAATTAATTGTCGAAAAATTAATACACGTGTACGAAAGATTAGACAAACCAATGATTGATGTTGTATCCAAAATGGAAATAACAGGAATTAAAATAGATAAAGAACTACTCGGAAAAATTGCAATCGAAATATCTAGAGATTTATTATTGTTGGAAGAAAAAATATATAATATTTCTGGGGAAAAATTCAATATAAGCTCACCTAAACAACTAGGTGATATTTTATTTACAAAACTGCAATTTCCAGGAAGTAATAAAACAAAAACAGGAAAATGGAAAACTACAGCTCAAGATCTTGAACAAATAGATTGTGGACAAAATCCTATAATAGAACATGTCTTAGAATGGCGTCAGCTCTCAAAGATAAAATCTACATATGCTGATTCTCTACCAAATCATATAAATAAAAAAACACAACGTGTTCATACTTTCTATTCTTTAACTTCTGCAATTACTGGACGCTTAACTTCCCTAGAACCTAATCTTCAAAACATTCCTATAAAAACTAATTTAGGAAAAAAAATTCGTAAAGCATTCATTGCTAATAATAATAAAAAACTAATTTCTGCAGATTATAACCAAATTGAATTGCGTGTTTTGGCTCATATAGCAAGGATAACTCCATTATATCAATCTTTTAAAGATTCACTAGATATTCACAAGATTGTAGCAGCAGAAATCTTTGGCGTAGAAATAGAAGAGGTGTCTTCACAAATGCGAAGACATGCAAAAACTATAAATTTTAGTATCATTTATGGCATTTCGCCTTTTAGACTTGCTAATCAACTTAAAATAAAACGATCTGAAGCTGCTGATTATATTAAACGCTATTTTGATCGTTTTCCTGGAATACATGAGTATATTGAAAAAACAAAAAAATTTGTTAGAAAAAATAGATACGTAGAAACTATCTTTGGTCGTCGCATACATTATGATGAAATAGATTCTCCTAAATCATCAATTCGTAATACCATAGAAAGAGCGGCGATTAATGCTCCAATTCAAGGATCTGCAGCTGATATTATACGAAGAGCTATGATTTCAGTTCAGAAATCAATCGAATATAATCAAATGTCTACTAAAATGCTATTGCAAATTCACGATGAACTTGTATTTGAAGTTCCACAAGAAGAGATTACTACTGCCTCTCAAATCATAGTCTGCTCAATGGAAAAAGCATGCTTTCCTAAAATAGATTTGAAAGTTCCGCTAAAAGTAGATATTAAGGTATCTGATAACTGGCAAGGAGAAGATTAAGATATAACAATATCATTTAATTTTCCCAATTAAAGAAGTGAAATATTAAATAGAATAACCTAGGTTATTTAGTAAAATAAATCACTTAGATGACCATAATCATATTTTAAGGGAGTGCTGATTAGGCTACCCTTCCTATAGTAAATCCGCACCTATTCGTTCATAATTTTAAACTTATTTTTAACTAATTAAGAATTAATCCCCCCTCTCTTATTTACCCAAATAAGTGAGTAATACATATTAATGCAACTAAATGTTGCAACTTTTACATTATGATAGGTAACCATGAAACATATTTCTACTTTAGGATTATTATTTGTTTTTCTTGGCTTTAGTGGCAAACGTAAACTTAATTGCCGCCATGGGTATGGGGAACATGGGTATTGTAAAAATTTTCATGTCAATGGCTATTGCAAACGCAACGGAATTTGTGTCAAAGGCTATCATAAATGCTAGCCCAGAAGATATTAAGAATTTTTTTGTTTTGTGTTATAAGGGAAAAACTAATTGTCAAATTAAAAATACGATAATTACTTATAACCTTTATTTCTTATTAAATATTACTACAGAGAGCAAGGAACCTATAATAAAAAATACTAAACTTTTAGCGTTAGAAATAGCTAAAAAATATTTGAAATTATCAATTTTTTACACTTTTTGTTCTTTTGAATTGTTTTATCAACAAACATGTAACCTAAAATACAAGACATGATTTCTTGGGTAAAAGAAGAAAAATATGTCATAAGATCTACAGATATAGTCTTCGTGGCTATAAGATAAATCGCCAATAACGGATAAAACATAATCCAATAAAAAAATTGTAAGTAGTCTCATTAAATTAATCAGACCATCTATCAATTCAACATGTTTCTTCTTTTTTTCGTATTTTGCATGAACTATTTTTAGGTTTATCTGATTTTAGTTCTTCATCTTTGCTAAATCTATCTGAGCTTTTCTATCCATTTTGGATAATTTAATCTGTGTCTTGCTATATTCTAAAGAATGTTTCTGCGTAACTTTCGAATCACCTGAATATTTCATGGAACTTCTTGAGATTACGCCAATAGGGAAAGATACTTTTTTTGTTAATAGAGAAAAAGCCATAATTAATACCCATCAATTCAGTATGTGGTTTCAATCAAAAGCACGAAAAGCTGGAATTAATAAATCTGCTCATGGAGTTCGTAAACCTCTGCTACCTTACTATCCCGATGGTGGAACCACTACTTATCTTATGACTGTATTTTGGTGGAAAAATCAGTAGTACAAGCTGCAAGATAAAATCATGGAGCTAATAGAATGCGTTTAGTAATCAATGCTTCTAAGGTGATTTCTTCTTCAATTAATCACGAACCCAATAAAAAAAAGGCACGGACAATAAGGGAAAAATACTATAATATCAAGGACTTAACGTTAATTTATGGATTAAATATAATAATCTTTTCGAATAACTTGTTTTGAAATAACAGTTGCATCTAAATCTAAATTATAAACAAAGGCTTCTCCAGTATCTATAGTTATTTTAGGAATATTTTCTAAATTTATTTTTTCCAAAACCATGATCAAAGAACGCAAAGAATTACCATGAGCTGTTACAAGAACAGACTTATTCTGAAGGACAAGCGGCAATATAGATTGAATATAATAAGGTATAACACGAGCAACTGTATCTCTAAGACTTTCCCCCCCTGGTGGAGCTATATTATAAGAACGACGCCATAAGTATACTTGATCTTTCCCCCATTTTTTACAAGCATCATCTTTATTCATACCAGAAATATGTCCATAATCTCGTTCATTAAGCGCATCATCATAAATAGGAATAATATACTGCTGATTGATTTCTCGTAAAATTATCTTACAAGTATCTTGTGCTCGTTTTAAAGAAGAACTAAAAGCAGCATCAAAAACAATACATCGTTCAATGAATTTTTTACCAATATCAATAGCTTCAGTTAATCCAATAGAAGTTAATGGAGGATTACGCAACCCAGTGAATAGATTCTTTATATTCCATTCACTTTGACCATGTCGTACCAAAACAAGTCTTCTACTCATTTACTTTGTCCTTAGAAACATTCTGTAAGACATCACGCATGGAATATAAACCAGAACTTTTAGATTTTGCCCATAATGCAGCAGTCAAAGATCCTCTAGCAAAAATACAACGGTCATATGCACTATGGGATAAAATAATAGATTCACCTTCACCCGCTATAACAACAGAATGCTCTCCAACTATAGACCCAGCACGCAATGAAGAAACACCAATTGATCCTTTTTTACGAACCTGCTGTTTTTGATTACGATCTAAGATAATGTGATCCTTAAGATTAACCTTACGACCATCTGCTATTGCTTCTCCAAGTAATAATGCAGTTCCTGAAGGAGCATCTAATTTATGCCGATGATGCTTTTCTAAAATTTCAAAATCCCAATCCTTTTCCGGAAAATATTCTGCAGCAATTTCAACTAAAAATCTTAAAAAATTTATTCCTAAACTCATATTTCCTGATTTTACAATCCTTACGTTATTTGCAAAAGACGCAATAATCTCATTTTCTTTAATAGAAAAACCTGTAGTTCCAATAACATGCACAAGATTATGCTTAGATGAAAAATGTAAAGACTGCAACGTCAATGCAGGAGAAGAAAAATCAATTATTCCATCTACATCATGAGCAGATTCCAAATTATCAGAAAACATTACTCCCATAGGAGATATACCTACAACATTTCCTACATCTTTTCCTATAAGAGGAGATCCAGACCGCACTATAACAGAATTTAATATAATAGAAGGATGATCATGGATTTCTTTAATTAAATATTTACCCATACGTCCTCCACCTAAAACACTTACCTTCATTGGCGATTTCAACATATTCATCCCTCCCGAAAAACATATAAGTATTTTAGTAGATTATTTTATCAATCACTATTTAATCCACCTGCGCCTCACTCTTTCATCGACGATAAAATTAAAGCGATCTGCCATTTTTATATAAGAAACCATACCTAAAATTGCAATATAAGGATTAGTTATAACATATGTAGGTATTTTATACATGAGCTCTTTATGAGGAGATTTATCTTCAAAAGCATTTCGAAAACGAGAATTACACAATAAATCTATAATTCTACAGGGAATACCACCAGAAATATATACTCCACCTCTTGCCATAAAAATCAAAGCAAGATCACCTGCAACACGCCCAAGATAATCACAAAAAAGATTAATTGCTTCTAAAGCAATAGGATTTTCACCTTGAGCAATAATATCTTTTGAAGATAATACTGTTTTATTTTCAAAACCATTAGCCATACAAATAGCTTGATAAATATTTAGAAGACCTTTTCCAGAAAGTAATTTTTCGGCAGATAATCTTCCCTCAGCACGATCTTTCAAATAAGGGAAAATTTCATAATCACGTTTTGAGCTAGGACCTATATTCATATGTCCTCCTTCACAAGAAATTGGAATCCAAGAATCTTTTGATCGTATCACACTTGAAACACCCAACCCTGTTCCAGGACCAACAATCAACCGAGATGAAGATGGATAACTAGTATCTCTTTCTATAACACGTCCAATAGGAACATAATCAGAAGGAGATAAATAACAAATTGCAAGAGCTTGTGCTTCAAAATCATTAATCAGCAATACATCTTCAAACTGCATATGTGAAATTAATTCTTCTGGATTAATATCCCACTGATAATTTGTAAGCTTAAAACTTTTTTGATCACCAATTGAGGCAGCAATAGCCAGAAAAGCAGAACGTATTCTTATGGAAATTTTACTGTAAACTACATCTCGTATCGCATGTTCTAAATTATCGTAATCATCAATTTTTACTGTACAATAAAATTCGATATCAGATTCCATATTACGCAATATTGCAAAACGAACATTAGTTCCTCCTATATCTACTACGAGAACAGGAAAGGAAATAGGAAAATTTTTACTTGATATATTATTCATATAAAATAACAATCTGGAAGAGTATTACTAATTCTAAACTTTTTCTCTAAGTTTAATTTTTTATGAAATAAATACATATATAAAATTTACCCTTCTCAATCATTATATGACCATTAAATGTCAAGGAACCTATTTTCCTCAATATTATATCAATAAAAAATTTTTATAAATTAAATTATACTATAATTTATATGTATAAAAAAAATTTATAAAAATAAAAATTTGTCACGCTTATAATTTAAGTAAAAAATGATAAAACTATCGAAGTATCATATAAATCCATATTAGGTACTGAATTATTTATATTATAATTTTTATACAAATTAAAATATAAAGAAATATATTACTTGATAATCAAAAAACGATAATAAATATTTAAAAACAACATATACCTCCATCTTTAAAAAAATATATTCCTTTGAATAAATTTTATTTTTATATAAGATAAATTAAGATCAATCCACTCAATTCTTAGAATAGAACTATGAAAAATTAAGGAATATACTTCTATTAATACAAGAAAAAAATCTAATAAAGTACTTTCTATAATCTTCCTATATTTACTTAATTATCAAAATTAGAATATAATTTATTTTAATGCATTACCCTGTTCAATTAATCTATTAACCTTTTTAATGGAAGAATCAAAATCTTCTTTGTAAGGAATAACGCCGACAATATTTCCAAAAGTATTAAACAACAAGAGAGCCGTTGTATGATCAACAAAATATTTTTTTTCTATATCCGGTTTCTCTACTATAACATTATTAACATAAATACGAAAACTCTTTGCTACACTCATTACATTAACAGGATCCCCTGATATTCCAACGATACGATCAGAAAATCTCTTTACAAAATTTTTCATAACTTCTGGAGTATCTCTTTTAGGATCAACAGTAATAAAATATGCATTTAACAATGTTCCAGTTGGATCAACTTGTTTTAGTAAACGATCTAATTTAGAAATATTATTAGGACAAACTTCGGAACAATGGGTAAATCCAAAAAAAACAATCGATGGTTTTTTATATAAAGAATTAACAGAAAAATCTTTTCCATCTTGTGTTACCAAATGAACATCACTGCTGAATTTTTTATTATTATCAACAAATGTTGAACTAATAGACACATAGATGATAGCTCCTAATACCGCAAGAACTATAGTCCCTAAAATTATCGCCAAAGCCTTCATATACTATTGTCCTCCTTTGAGCATTTAAATACTAACTATGAATCTTATTTGCCGATAAAAGTATTCAAATTAATATCAAGATATATTCTAAATTAGAATAAAGTTTTTACAAATTTCAAATGCAATATATATATTCCTTTAAAATAGCTCAAATAAATAATTTGATCAATAATCAGACGACCATAAAAGTAATATACATCTAATGAAAGAAAGAAAACTCGTACTAAAATAATAATATTACTTTAGATAATTACCAAAAATACATTTCAATTATCAGAGGGTATCATGATTTTTATTTTAAAATTTCCAATCTTGAGATTTAAGAACAATAAAATCTCTAAAAGCTTTTAACTTTTCAGTATTTTTTAATGCTTCAGGATAACAAAAATAAACAACAAACGATGGAGCACTAACATCTTTCATCACTCTTATTAAATTTTTATTATCTTTGACAAGATAATCTGGCAAAAGAGCTATCCCAGATCCTAACATACAATATTGCATAATAGAAATATAACTGTTAATTTGCAAATAAGAAATCCTATGCTCACCAAGAGGACGACCAACTGTAGCTAACCAGTTAAAATCCTCCATACATTTAGGAATCAAATCACCAAAAGTAATTAAATTATGTTTATCTAAATCTTGAATAGATAATGGCTCGCCTCGATTCTTAATATAATTAGAAGAAGCATAAGCATGCATATTAATCGTAACTAATTTACGCTGTATTAAAGAAGGTTGACTTGGTTTTCGAAG
Source organism: Candidatus Liberibacter brunswickensis (assembly GCF_036858155.1). Taxonomy (NCBI): domain Bacteria; kingdom Pseudomonadati; phylum Pseudomonadota; class Alphaproteobacteria; order Hyphomicrobiales; family Rhizobiaceae; genus Liberibacter; species Candidatus Liberibacter brunswickensis. The sequence goes on from NZ_JAAEJX010000011.1 coordinate 25,653, forward strand.
GCGAATAGCACAATCAGCATAGTCCATACTAATATCTATATCTTTATTATCCAGAATAAATTGAACTTGAATGTCAGGATATAGCAATAGAAATTCTTTCAAACTACCATGTAATAGATTTTGTCCTAAATCTATCGTTGTTGCAATCCGCAATTTTCCAGATGGTTTTTCAGATAATTGCTGCAACTCAATTTGTGCATTTTCTAACTTACCATAAACCTCAGATGTAACGTGATGTAGTTTACTGCCCTGTTCTGTTAATGTAAGACCACGTGCATGACGATAAAAAAGCTTAACCCCTATTTCTGCTTCAAGCCCACTTATATACCTACTAATAGATGACTGAGAAATATTTAGCTGTTCTGCCGCATGTGTAAAAGAAGAATATTTAGCAACCAAATAAAAAACACGCAATTTATCCCAATCTAAAGACATAATCTACCGTTTTTAACACCTATATTATAATAAATTTAAGCAATATTAAGATTCAATGAATAGAAAGGTATTTCTCCGCTTCCAAGGCTGCCATACATCCCATAGAAGCAGCAGTAATTGCTTGTCTATAATGTTCATCTGCAACATCACCGGCTGCAAAAATTCCAGGAACACTGGTAATAGTTGAATTAGGCATAGTCCATATATAATTTGTATTAGTCATCTTCAATTGATGACGGAAAATCTTAGTGTTAGGCTCATATCCAATAGCGACAAAAACCCCATCTATTCTCCTTTCCAAAAACTTATCATCCTTCTTATTATATAAACGAACTCCCGAAACAGATGGAAATAGTGGAGATTCTGGAATATCCCCAATAATTTCAACAACTTCAGTATCAAATAAAAAATCAATATTAGGCTGTAAAAACAACTTTTCTTGAATAATTTTTTCCGATCGCAAAGATGAACGACGGTGCACTATTGTTACCTTGCGAACAATTTTAGAAAGATGGAGAGCCTCTTCAGCAGCTGTATTCCCTCCTCCTATAACAATAACATCCTTACCCTTATAAAAAAAACCATCACAAGTAGCACATGACGATACACCAAAGCCTTGAAATTTTTTTTCACTTTCTAACCCAAGCCATTTAACTTTAGATCCTGTTGCTATAACAACAGTATCAGCACGCCAAATATCAGATGATTTAGTTGCTATAATAAAAGGACGTTTATCTAGATCTAATGATACAACCAAATCTTTTACAATATTTGTCCCAAAGCTTTCTGCTTGAAGGCGCATTTGTTCCATCAGCCAATCTCCTCGGACAGGAGATGCAAATCCCGGATAATTTTCAACGCTTTCAGATATCAATAATTGTCCACCAAAATCCAATCCAGCTATAATCGTTGGTTCCAACATAGCACGAGCAGCATATATAGCTGCAGTATATCCAGCTGGACCAGAACCAATAATTAATATTTTAGAAACATGCGAAGCCATAGAATTAAAATCCCTGCATCATAAAAATAATATTCAACAACCAATTATATATAATTATTAATACAAAACAAAAAAATATCATATTGATATGATACCATTAAATACTTTATATAAAAAAAATATTTGGAATAATAACAGTCATTATAGTATAAAATATCATAATATAACCACAAAACGTAATTTAAATACAAAAGGAAAATATCTTCTAATCATTTACCATAAATAAAATTTTTATACTTCTCATTTTCTATTTAATATATAAAAAAATACTTTTTGTCTTACCACAGATCGGAACTAGGCAATGGAATATTACCTTGAGTTTTCTTATTATCTACTTGTCGATAATCTAATTCTTCATAACTTCCTTTGTTATCCAAAGGAAAACTAGATTTTTTATATAATTGGGGATTTTCATCTTTTATAATAATCGATTCTAATCTTGATTCATCTTTGTTGTTTTTATCTGAAACCTGTAAAATGGATTGAATATCATTAGTAGCATTATCCAATATATTGCGACTTTCATTATTAGTTTTTGCTTTATCTATCGTAAGAAGATCTACTGGCTTTTCTTGTGAATCTAAAAGTTCTGTCTGTTTAGGGAATGATGGTTTCTTTCCCGAAAACCTATCATAAACTTCATGAACTTGATCAAAAGAAGCATTATTCTCTTTATCTAAGACATCGTTAGTGAAAACCTTCAAAGGATTCTTACTAGCATTAATAATACGTGGACCACCGCTAGCAAAATCTATCTCTCGATTTAATTGGAAAAACCAATATATACCAAATCCTACTACGATAAAAATGTATCCTATCAACCAGAATAGTCTACTATGTGTTGAATCTTTTTTTACATTATCATAAATATTATTAGAACTAGATGGACGACTACATTGAAAATCATCTACAGAAGTATTTAAAGAAGAAAAAATATTTTCCTGATGAAATTCATTTTCTAAAACATTATCTTTCTTAACAGAAAATTCCTGCTCTATAACCCTAGAATCATCAGAAAATTCTTTATTATCGCGTTCTTCAAAAGATAAAGCTGCAATATCTTGTTCAAGAGAACAATTCAAGTTTTCAATTGAGATTTTTTCTTCCGAAAAAGGCATAATAAAATTATCTAATTCCTCAGGAAAATTTTCAAACTTAACAATTTTGGTAATATCAAAATCCAAATCTTGATCTTTTTCTATACTAGAAGAAGATTTTTTCTGATTTACGAGATCATCTAACAATAAATCAGGATTTGAAATTTCATCAGAATGGCTAACAGATAACAATTCTTTTTCTATATCTTCAAAATCCAAAACAATATTATCTTCAATAGCAGAAGCAGGTTCCAAGTTTTTTTTTGAAGTTCCCTTTAAAGATAAATCACTATCATCTACTTGCAATTTTTCTGTATGTTGAATATTCGAAGATGAAACATTTTTTTCTGATTTCAAAGGATTATCATGAATACAATCCAGAAAAATATTTTTTTCTTCTGGAGGGTAAGACTTAATTTCTCCAATTTTTTTTACAGTAATAGAAGAATCAATACTACTCTTGTTTTTTAATTGATCATTTAAAATTTTTTCTTTTTCATCTAGATTTATAGGATTGATTTTATGTTTTTCATCAAGATCCTCATCTAAACCATGAATAATTTCTGAATTAAGATCTAGATCATTTATATCGGATTCAGGATGCAAAACTTCATCAATATCCGCAGCATTCTTTGAAATAAATTTATAAGCACACGATTTATTTTCTAAATTATAATTTAATGACTTCTCAGATAAATTAGAACTTAAGATAGGCATATTTAAAGAATTATATGTAACATCAGATTTAGGATAAAGATGACTATCATTAGATAAAGATTGATTAACAGAAGAATTCTGGAACACACTTGTATTGTTATTATAAGACTCAAGTTTTCCTTTATCTATATTACGAAGAGAAAGTATTAATTCTCGTTCTAGCCCATCAAAAAAAACTTTATCCTTCAAAAAAACATCTGCTAATTGTTGTGAACACTTTTCAATAACAGGAGGAGAAAACTGTCCCATTTGAATAAAATCAGATTTTTTATGAGGTAATTCTTTGTTATTTTTCATATTTTATACCATCCAACTATGATTCTATTTCACAACGTAAGAATCATATACTACATTCAACTCATTTCATGAGGAGATTCAACCCCTATAATGTTAAGAGCAGAATTAATAACAGAAGATAAAGCATATACCAATTGCAATCTCATCATTGTTAAATCTCTATTATTTTCTTGGATAAACTTTAACTTTGGATTTTCTCTTCCATGATTCCAATGTCCATGAAAAATGCTAGCAAGATTATACAAATAAAAAGCAAGTTTATGAGGCTCTTGAAAAACGGTAGCATTCTCGATAACACGGGGATATTCTGCAAGATGTACAATTAATTGCAATTCACTGGCATCAAATAAAAACTCTTGGAAATTTTTATTTTTTTGAAACAAATCAAAATCAATATCTGGAAAAACATCTTTTGCTTGCCTAAAGATAGATCTACATCTAGCATAAGCATATTGTACATAAAATACAGGATTTTCCTTTGATTGTTCCTTAACTTTACAAAAATCAAAATCCAATAATTCTGAATTTTTCCTCCACAACATCATAAAACGCACTGAATCACAACCTACTTCATCAACAACATCCCTTAAGGTTACAAAATCCCCTGCACGTTTTGACATTTTGACAGGCATACCATCTCTATAAAGCCTAACTAATTCACATAACATCACATCAATAATATCTTTTTTCTCTGACACTGCAAAAGCTACTGCTTCAAGACGTTTTACGTAACCACTATGATCAGACCCAATGACATATACCATCTTATCAAAACCACGGCCATATTTAAATTTAAAATAAGCAAGATCTGCAGCAAAATAAGTATAAGATCCATCTAACTTAACCAAGGGACGATCAACATCATCACCGACCATTGTTGAACGAAATAGTAATTGTTTACGATCTATTTCACATTTTTGATTTTTTGTTGATTTTGGCAGAGGAAGAGTTCCCTCATATATATACCCTTTACGATCAAGGATATCAATTATATCACGTATAGGAGAGCAGTCACCATGATGGAAATCGTTTTCCGAAACAAAAATATCATGTTGTACATTAAGAGCTTTTAAATCATCCTTTATAATATGCATAATTGATTTTACAGAATAATCTCTAACTATTGGCAACCATTTATCCTCATGGAAATTTAAAAGTTCTGAACCATATTTATCTGATAATTCTTGTCCGATCTTTTTTAAATAAACACCTGGATATAAACCTTCTGGAATATCAGAATCGTGGATAGAGAATATTTGTTGATAGCGCCAAAATACAGAACGAGCTAACATATCAATTTGAACACCCGCATCATTAATATAATATTCCCTAGTTACTTCATAACCAGAAAAAGCCATTAGATTAGCAAGCGTATCTCCTACAACAGCACCACGACAATGCCCAACATGCATCGGACCTGTTGGGTTAGCAGATACATATTCAATATTAACTTTTATATTTTTTCCAATTAAATTACGACCATATTCTGTTCCACTGGACACAATAGAAGAAAGAATTTTACTCAAATAGGAAGAAGATAAAAATAAATTTATAAATCCTTTTCCCGCAATAGATGCAGAATCTACATCAGGATCAAGCTTTATACGAGAAACAATTAATTCAGCTATAACTATAGGATCAAGATCAAGAGGACGACTCAAAACCATAGCAGCATTAGTAGATAAATGCCCATGAGCACAATCTCTAGGACGTTCAATAACAATACGATCTAAAAATTCTTTTTCTAATTCTATTTTAAAATCAATATTTTTAATATAATTTCTCAGACGAACACCAAAATCCGCAAAGAGATACATAACCACACTCCACTCGATAAACGAAATATTTACTCATTATAGTACTTTAATGAAAATTATAATATTCTACTGCAAAATCAGGGATATAACCAAATAGAATATTGTGTTCATATATTGCATAACCATCTGTCATCCCAACCAGGTAATCTGCAATACGCCGCACTTTTATCATATCATCTACATCTTGTTTAAATTCCAATTTATCATATCCTCGCATCTTATATGGATCCGACATATATGCAGAAAAAAGATTTCGAATAACACTATCTATTTGATTACGGCAATCAATAATGCTAGGATGACGATATACATATTTCAAGAGCATAGACTTAATTTCTTTATCTACTATAGCCATCTCCTCAGAAAAATCTACGATTTGAAAACTAGCAGAACGAATATCATTAATTGAGTTAGGCTTTAAGCTCGCTATTCTTTTTTGAGATACTGTTATCACATCTTCAACCATAGCAGTAATCTGCCTTCTTACAAGCTCATGCACCAAACGCTTTTCATCTAAATCAGCATAAAGATTATGCAATAATTCGATATTATCTTTCAAAAATGACACTTCTTCCATCATATCAAAAGTCAATATCCCTGAACGCACACTGTCATCAATATCATGTGCATCATAAGCAATATCGTCAGCAATAGCAGCAACTTGGCTCTCAAGACTAGAAAAATTTTCAAGACTCAAACCATGTATATGATAATTATCATAAAACATCTTTGGGATAAGACCATTTCTTACGAAATCTTTTTTTGGAAAAGGACCGTTATGTCCTAATAATCCCTCTAGAGTTTCCCAAGTAAGATTAATGCCATTAAAATCTGCATAACTGTGCTCTAATTCGGTTACAATACGAAAAGATTGCATATTATGTTCAAATCCACCATAAGAAGAAAGAAGATCATGTAAGATACTTTCTCCAATATGGCCAAAAGGAGGATGACCAAAATCATGTGCTAATGCTATTGCTTCAGCCAAATCTTCATCAATCCTAAGTGCACGTGATAAAGATCTTGCTATTTGCGACACTTCAATAGTATGCATTAAACGAGTACGATAATGATCCCTTTGTCTCTTAAAAAAAACTTGTGTTTTATCTTTTAATCGACGAAATGCTGTAGTATGAATTATACGGTCGCGATCACGTTGAAATTCAGAACGTGTCATACTTTTCGGCTCTACATACATTCTGCCTAGACTCTTTGTAGGATCAGCAGCGTATTTAGCTTTTTTTTGATAACCAAATCCTAATTTGCTTTTTATTACCACCTTATTTCCTTTTTTCTCCTGGTGTCCTAGAATCAGTATTTCATATATACATAAAATATACTATAATAAGAAGTGATATAGTGGAGGAAGAAATGGTTCCTATTATAAAGATTACCGATGCAGCTGCCATACGAATTAAAGACATTTTAAAATCCAATAATGACAAAAAAGCTCTTCGCGTTGCCATCGAAGGCGGAGGATGTTCTGGTTTCTCTTATAAATTTAATCTTGAGTCTAACCAATACGAAGACGACGTAGTATTTAATAAAAACGGCGCTCAGATATTTATAGATAAAACATCACTTAAATATCTCATTAATTCAGAAATAGATTTTGTAGACAACCTTTTAAGCAAATCTTTTCAAATAAAAAATCCTAATTCTACAAGCAGTTGTGGTTGTGGAGTAAGTTTTTCTATATGAGCAAAGAATAAAATGAGCCTATTAAAAATAGCTACTTGGAATGTCAATAGCATAAGAGCACGCATCCATAATCTTATTGAATGGATTAAAGATAATGATCCCGATATTATTTGCTTACAAGAAACCAAAACCGATAACAAAACTTTTCCTTTTGAGGCTTTGCAATCTTTTAACTATAATATTAAAGCTCATGGACAAAAATCCTACAACGGAGTGGCAATTCTATCAAAACATAATCCTATAGAGGTTTTAACTAAGCTTCCCGGAGATGATATTGATGAGCAAGCACGATTTATAGAAGCAACTTTCACGATTAATTCCCAAATACTTCGTATAGGGAATATATATTTACCTAATGGGAATCCTGTTATGTCTCCCAAATACAGTAATAAAATATCATGGATAAAGAGATTTTTACAATTCGCATCCCAACGACTTGCGTTAGAAGAAATACTTATATTAGCAGGAGATTATAATATCATTCCTCAACCATATGATTGCTACGATCCAATAATATGGGAAAGTAATGCATGCTTTCAATTAGAAGTACGTCAATATTTTCAAAAATTACAAAATATTGGATTCACGGATGCAATACGCGCTACACATGACACAAATAACCTTTATTCTTTTTGGGATTATTTTGCAAACTCTTGGACAAAAAACAAGGGAGTAAGAATTGATCACATGATGCTATCCCCAGAAGCTACTTCTTTGCTACATTCAGCTCAAATAAACACAAAACCACGGGGATGGGAAAAACCATCAGATCACGCACCTGTCATTCTATCATTAGATATTCCTGAATAAGAAAAAATCATACATCAATATAAATTAATGTACTCCTCTTTTACAAAAATAAAAAAATATTATTTATAAGCATACTTGTACAGAACACAATTATTGGGGAAAAATTAACGTGAATATTATCAAATAAATTAATAGTTGCAATACTACAACAAAATTATTTTTTTACACCTCAAATTACCATTATCTTACAAAGGCATCAAATAAAAAAATCTTAATAAAACTAACTATCTAGAAAACTTCTTAATTTCTTTGAACGACTCGGATGCTTTAACTTGCGAATTGCCTTTGCTTCAATCTGACGAATACGCTCACGAGTAACACAGAACTGTTTACCCACCTCTTCTAGAGTATGATCTGTATTCATCCCTATTCCAAATCGCATACGCAATACTCTTTCTTCCCTCGGAGTCAAAGAGGCAAGAACACGTGTTGTCGTTTCGCGCAAGTTTGCTTGAATTGCAGAATCTACAGGAGATACGGCATTTTTATCTTCTATAAAATCGCCAAGATGAGAAGTATCTTCGTCGCCTATCGGGGTTTCTAGAGAAAGTGGCTCTTTAGTGATTTTTAAAACTTTTCTCACTCTTTCCAAAGGCATTGCGAGTTTTTTTGCTATCTCATCAGGAGTAGGTTCACGTTTAATTCTATTTGACATCCTACGTGCAGTTCTAACAACCTTATTGATCGTCTCAAGCATATGAACAGGTATTCTAATCGTGCGAGATTGATCTGCGATAGAACGTGTTACTGCTTGTTTAACCCACCACATTGCATATGTAGAAAATTTATAACCCAAACACCAATCAAATTTTTCCGCAGCTTTCATCAAACCAATATTACCCTCTTGAATTAAATCCAAAAACTGCAATCCACGATTTGTATATTTTTTGGCAACAGAAATAACAAGACGCAAATTAGCCTCAACCATTTCCTTTTTGGCTATACTTGCTTCACATGCTCCCTTGCGCACCATCGAAACAATATGCCTGAATTCAGAAATAGATATCCCTGTTTCAGATGAGATATCTTTAATTTCATTTCTAATTGTAAGGACAGCATCATTCTCGCAAGTAATAAAATCTTTCCATCCTTTTTCAGAAAAATCTTTTGCACAATCTACCCATTTAGGATCTAACTCACGCCCTTGATAACGGTCTAAGAAAACTTCTCTTTTAATCCCATAAGACTGAGCTAATCTTAGAATCTCACCTTCATTTTGCATAATACGCTTAGAAATGTCGTATAGCTGTTCAACTAATAAATCAATACGACTTTGATTTAATGAAAGAGATCCAACTAATTGAACTAATTTCTCTTTTAGCATTTTGCATTTTGCAGAGTATTGTTCATCTTTTAATTTTAAACCATCTGATGAATTATCTTGGAGCGAACGCAATTCGCTATATGATTCTGCAATTTCATCAAGCGTACCCATTACTTTAGGTCGCAACTGATCCTCCATTGCGGAAAGAGTATGCGTAGAATCGTCCTCATCTTCATCTAAATTTCTTTCATCATTTTCAATATTTTCTGATGAAGGATTATCATTCTTACTTTCATTTTTATCTTGTTTTAAAGTGTTTTCAACATCATCTTTTTTTAAAGTATTTTCAACATCATCTTCTTTATCTTTAAATTCATCTTCATGTTTCTGATAAGAATTTTCTCCTCCATAAAAAAAAGCTCCTTTTGTTCCTGGGTCAATACAAGCCTCCAAATCTATAATCTCGCGTAAAAGCGTAGTACCATCATTTAACTCATCTCGCCAAATGATAAGTGCTTGGAAAGTAAGGGGACTTTCACATAGACTTGCCATCATCATAGCTCGACCCGCTTCAATCCTTTTAGCTATAGCAATTTCACCTTCACGTGATAATAATTCTATAGAACCCATTTCACGCAAATACATGCGGACAGGATCATCGGTACTTCTATCAGATGAATCTTTACGTTTTTGAGATAATACAGACGTACTACTAGAACCATTGGCTAAATCAAGAGAATCTTCAGATCCATCTTCATCTTCTATATCATCGCCGTCAATTACATTAATGCCCATGTTAGAAAACATAGCCATTACTTCTTCAACCTGATCAGAATTTGAATCGTCAATAGACATCACATTATTTAATTCTTCTATAGTAACATAACCACGCTGCTTAGCGAGCTTTATAACTTTTTTCCAAGAATCATCTGAAAAATAAAAAGCTAGAGAATCATCCAAATTCTCATGTTCACTATCAGAGTTTCTATTTTTCTTCTTTCCTATTGTCATCGCTTTTACCTTGTCCCTCAAAATCGAGATTTACCATTACTTAGAGAAATAATGGACAAAATGCATACTTCACACGATTTTTCCAAAGATTACCTTACATAATCATCGTTTTTGAATTTAAACAAAATTTTAACAAACCGAATTAAAAAATAAATATCTCAAATAACCATAAATCCCGTATCTTTATACAAATGACTCCTATTGTATTTCTTCAAATTACAAAAATATATACCTATAAAACTTTTCCAAAAAAATTCTACTTAATCTTAAATCATCATGTATTATCATATTTAAAGAAAATCAAAATAATATTTTTTTATCACTATAGATTTTCTCAAAACAATAGTACTAACATGTATAATAAAAAATCAAAAATTTGTACAACCGACCTAAGTATCATTACCAATGATTTTTACAAGATACAATCATATAATCATATAAGAAATATAAATTTATTATCAAAAACAAGGTAATTATATGTTTTTTTATAAAAAAATGCACCATGTTGCAATTTCTGAATATGGAAATTCAGATGTTATGTTTTTAACCGAATCACCAATTCCTAAACCTAAAAGAGAAGAAATTCTCATTAAAGTTGATGCAATTGGAGTTAATAGACCTGATATCATGCAAAGAAAAGGGCTATACCCTCCTCCTAGAAATGCTAGCACTATACTAGGGCTTGAAGTAGCAGGGGAAATAGTAGACTTAGGGGAAAACACCATTAATTGGAATATAGGAGATAAAGTATGCGCATTAGTTAATGGAGGTGGATATTCTGAGTATTGCATATCTCATCAAGGACATACCCTTCATATTCCAAATGGCTATAATGCAATACAAGCAGCATGTTTACCTGAAGCATTTTTTACAGTATGGGCTAATCTATTCCAAACAGCTAAACTACGAAGTAGACAAACAATCTTGATTCACGGAGGATCAAGTGGAATCGGTACTACAGCAATACAATTAGCATCTTATTTTGGAGCAACAGTATATACGACAGCTAAATCAGACGAAAAATGCCTCGCCTGCTTAAAACTTGGGGCCAAGTATGCAATTAATTACTTAAAAGAAGACTTTTCAGAAATTATACAAAAGGAAACTAAAGGAAAAGGTGTTGACATTATACTGGATATGGTAGGAGCAAATTATCTCGATAGACACCTCAATATTCTTGCAAGGGAAGGACAACTAATTATCATTTCTTTTTTAGGAGGGAATATTGCAAAAGAGTTTAACCTAAATCCTATAATCTCCAAAAAACTAACTATTACAGGATCTACCTTACGTCGCCAAACTGATGCAGTAAAACAAAACATTCGTGACGCGTTAAAATTTAAAATTTGGCCTATTCTAAATTCTCAAGAAATTGTTCCAGTAATATACAAAACTTTGCCATTAGAAGAAGTAATTATAGCTCATAATATTATGGAAAAATCAGAACACATTGGAAAAATCATATTGTTACCATAATCAAAAAGATAAATTTAGATGTAAAATACATAGATAAAATACATAATAATGAAGTGATAATTATTTATAAAATATAAAATCATAGATGATACTTACATGGAAATTGTAAATTATTTAGATCCTAGCGGACTATACCATGTAGTATAAATTAAATGTTTAAAACAAAATATTTGAAAAAATTAATACTTTTATCAAAAAACGGAAATTTTGCGATTATAACAGCTATAATAATCCCAGTCATTCTAATCTTATCATCTGCCTTTATAGTATTTTCTAATGCTATGTCAATCAAATCTACTATAGAATCTTCTGGCGAAGAAGCATTGAATCGTGGAATATATTTGATTTGTTCTCATGATATTCAACCACCAAACGCCATAGAGCCAATATTAGATGATTTTAAAAAAATCCTTATAAAAAATAGTTTTACAGTCGAAGTAGCTGATGATATCAGGAAAAATACTCAAGTCAGTATTTTACCAGACGACCATTCAGATATACAAAAAAAATATATTTTAAAAATGCATACGAATTATAATAATATGCCATTAAATAAATTCGAAAAATTTTTTATGTTAAAAAAGGAAAATATAGATTTAGGAATTGATGTAGAAGAGATATCAAATTGTAGGCACGAAATGATGATAATGTTACATAATCCTCCTAGCATTCACGATACTAAATATGATTATCCCGAATTTATCAAAGCACTTAATTCAATTATTGATCATGAAAATGTTCATTTAACAATGATATCTGGATCAATAACGATTACAGGAGCATCGTATGAAACCAAAAGATTTCACAACATCTTCTCTAAATTAAGAGCACCGTTTTTAAGGGGATTAGGAAATGAAGAAACCTTATATCATATTGGAATATGCAACGATAACGGTTTGTTCTTCAACTTAAGCTCTGATTCATGTGTATTCAATACTATTAATGATCTCTCGTGGAACTTAGCAAATAATTATAAAAAAATCGATACTATTACTAGATTCAATGGTGATACAAGAAGATCTAAATACCATGTAATAATATCACATCACACAATCACAGGATCTCAAGCTTATTCATGGAATATAGGTAATGTCCATTTCATTCAAACAAACAATTCCCTTTTTAATACAATTAGAGCTAATGATCTAATATCAAATACATTCGAAGCAGATATAGAACCACTAATTTATTACCATGGAGAAATTAGTAATTGGCTTAAAAAAGACATATCCGAAGCTGTTAAAAGAGGAGATTATATAATAATCTGCACCAATGATGTGATGCATGATTCTAATGCTTATCAGAAAAATGCATTACTAAAACTTCTAGCAGATAATAAAATATCTACGATATTCCAAAACGTATGGAAAAATTCAGACGAAACTAAACTTTTTGATTCTAATGGAAGAAAAGTAACAGTATATGGTATAGGAAATGCTAGTAAAAATGAATTTATTATTTTAGAATTCCATAAAAATATAATTTATGTTAAAAATTGTATTATCAAAAACAGAGATCAAGTTTATGTTAAAAATAAATTATCGCCGATTCATCTAGACAAATAAGCAATGCTTTTATTAAAAGCTTTGGCATAGTAGTTAGTTATATTAAAAAATGAAAATTCATAATTATTGCCATTAATTAAACTGACAAAAAAACTTCACACTCAATTATTATAGAAGACATGTTTTAAATCATATATAATTCACAATACCTATATGGAAAATAATACTCATTTTTATAGTAGTGATTTCAAACACGTTATTGACTGATGAATAAGTATTCGATATCAATATAACTTATCATGTTTCTAGATGATGCACTCTCTTTCTATAATATGTTGATTGATGGAGAGCAAAGTGATATATACCGCCATTTGAAATGGTTATAACAGAAGGAAATCGTTGTGATGATGCCAAGCTTCTTTCAAAAATCGAGTGAAGTGGAAAAAAAATGGATATTAATTGATGCTAAAGGATTAATTGTTGGAAGACTGGCTACTCAAATAGCACTTCGTTTGCGCGGAAAAGACAAGCCTACGTATACACCAAGCACTGATGATGGAGATAATGTTGTGATCATCAATGCATCTAAGGTATCATTTTCAGGGCGGAAATATGATAAAAAAGTATATTATCATCATACTGGATATCCAGGAGGGATTAAAAAGAGGACAGCTAGAGAAATACTAGAAGGACATTCCCCAATTGACGTTCTCAAGAAAGCAGTTACAAGAATGCTGCCAAGAGGACCTCTTGCAAGAAAGCAAATGAAGAATTTGCATATCTATGCTGAAGATCATCATCCACATGAAGCACAGAAGCCAGTATTAGTAGATATAGCAAAGATGAATCTAAAAAATTCTAGGAGAACTTAATAATGGAAGGTATCGAAAATATCAAAGATATCATTGAAAAAAAAATTGAAACTATTGTTGAAGATAAAGGTGTGCAACCAAAGGAACCATCATCTTCTCCTATCGTCTATTCTCGCAAAGTTGATCAATTTGGACGTTCTTATGCTACTGGAAAGCGCAAAACTGCTATCGCACGAGTATGGATAAAGAGTGGTAGCGGGAATTTTACTATAAATTATAGAGATGTATCAAAATATTTTAAACAAGATTCTTTAGCGTCAAGTATTATTAGACCCTTCCATACAGTATCTCAAAACAATATGTACGATGTTTTCGCCACTGTATCTGGAGGAGGATTCTCTGGACAAGCCGAAGCTTTATGTCATGGAATTGCAAAAGCTCTCGTATCTTTTCAGCCAGATCTTAGACCACAAATAAAAAAAGCTGGATTTCTAACGCGTGACAGTCGTATTGTTGAGCGTAAGAAATATGGAAAAGCTAAAGCACGTCGTAGCTTCCAATTCTCTAAACGCTGATACCTTAACTTTATTTCTGGTATTTGTATTATATGCTATAGTTTTGTATATTTTTTCTATATAAACAAAGATTTTTCTAAAAATTATAACCATAATGATGTAGATGTGATGCGTTCTTTTCTCTTTTTAAAAACAAATGTATAATATATTTATAGATGGAGAACATGGTACAACTGGATTGAAACTTCGCGATCGTATACTACGACGAAAGGATTTGAACCTTTTATCCATTCCAATTGAAGAAAGACATAATGTTAAATTTCGAGAAGATCTTTTAAATGCAGCAGATATAGCAATTCTTTGTTTGCCAGACGTTGCGTCATTAGAAACTATTAAATTAATTAAGAAAAACGGCATCAGTAGTCGTATTATTGATACTTCAACTGCGCATAGAATTGCACCAGATTGGGTATATGGGTTCCCTGAACTGGATAGGTTACAAACAGATAAAATACGATCGGCACGCTATGTATCCAATCCAGGATGTTATGCTACAGGAGCCATCTCAATTTTACGTCCATTACGTAAAACAAAAATTTTACCTGACGGATATCCTGTAACTATAAAATCCGTTTCTGGATATACAGGAGGAGGAAAAGAATTAATATCCCGCATGAAACAAACAAATATGCAGGATTCAATCAGTAATAATCATTTTTTGTACAGCCTAAATCTTTTACACAAACATTTACCAGAAATAAAAAAGCATAGCTTAATAAAAAGTTATCCTATGTTTTTACCATCTGTAGGTCGTTTTCCTCAAGGAATAACCATTCAAATTCCACTTAACATAGAACATCTCTCATGGAAAATAAGCCTAGAAGAATTACATTCTATTTTCCTAGAGTATTACGCTGGACAAGATATAATATCAATTGTTCCATTAGAAGATAGCAAAAAAATTAATACCATAGACTGTGAGATGATGGCCGGAAATGATAAAATGTATATTTTTTGTTTTGGATCATCTGAATTACCATATATCAATATTATAGCCGTTCTTGATAACCTTGGAAAAGGAGCAGCAGGAGCAGCAATTCAAAATATGGATTTACTTCTTTCATCTTTTTGAAGACATATCTCATTACTCAAAAAAACAATAAATAACATACTTACTATCAATAATATTCTACAGAATAAAAATAAAGACCCTCAGAAGGAGATAAAGGCCCACATTTTTTGCGATCTTGAGATTGTAACGCCATTTTTAGATCAGTTGGTGTCCATTTCCCCTCACCTACTAATTTTAAACTACCAACAAAAGATCGTACTTGAGTATGCAAAAAACTCCTAGCAACAACACGAATTTCAATTAAATCTTTAAATAAACTAACATCAAAATAATCAATTGTACGTATAGGAGATAAAGATTGACAATGCACTGATCTAAAAGTAGTAAAGTCGTGTCTACCAATTAAATACTGTGCCGCTATTCTCATTTTTTCACAGTCCAAGACTTTAGGAATCAACCATGCTCGTCCTTTTTCAAGGGTGAGAGGAGATTTTCTAGTAATAATACGATAAATATAACTACGACGAATTGCAGAAAAACGAGCATGAAATTGTTTATCTACTACTTTTAAATTAAGGATAGAAATAGTATCGGATATTCTCAAATAAGCATTCAATGCATTACATAATATTTCTGGAATCCATTCTCTACTCAAATCAAAATGTGCAACTTGTCCAAGGGCATGAACACCCGAATCGGTACGTCCTGCACCATGCACTGTCACAGTTTCACCTGTTAACAAAAAAATAGATCTTTCTATAGATCCTTGAATTGAAGGGCCATTTTTTTGTCTTTGCCAACCAAAATATCCTTTGCCATCATATTCAATGATCATACAATAACGTATCATCAACCAACTATACAGCCTTCTTTGACCGGATATCCTAAAAGAAAATCCTTGATATTTAATGCCTGCCCCCCCGCTCTTTGCAAACGCATAATACGAACTGCTCCTTGACTACATGCTATTGTAAAATTTGAATTGATAACTTCACCAGGCATACCTTTACCATCTAATAATAATTGGGATTCCAATAATTTAATACGCTCACGTTTATTTCCAATTACCATTTCTATCCATGATCCAGGGAAAGGTGATAGTGCTCTAATATGATTATGAACATTTTCCGCAGGTTGAAAAAAATTCACACGAGTCTCATCTTTAGAAATCTTCTTAGCATAAGTAACACCATCTTTTACTTGAGGAGAAAGAGGAAGATCATTTTTCTCAAGCTTATCCATAGCTTTAACCATTAAATTAGCGCAAATAATACTTAATTCATGCTGTAATGCTAATGCGTTTATATTTGAAACTATTGGAAAACTTTCCATCAAAGCAATTGAACCTGTATCTAAATTCTCATCCATTTTCATAATTGCCACTCCAGTTTCACTATCACCAGCCATGATAGCACGCTGTATCGGAGCCGCTCCACGCCAACGAGGCAATAAAGATGCATGACCATTGTAAAACCCTAATTTCGTAGCATTTAAAATACGTTTAGGAATGAGTAATCCATACGCAACAACTACGGCAACATCAGCATTAAAACTCAAAAATTGTTCATATTCTTCTTGGCCAAGCTTACTAGGAATAAATATATTATCACATAACTCCTTGGACTTTTTATATACAGCAGAAGAAACAAACTTCAAACCACGTCTTCCAGCTGGACGAGGCGGTTTAGTATAAACAGATACAACACTATGAGAAGAAGCAACAAGAGCTTGCAAAGTAGCAACCGCAAACTCTGATGTACCCATAAAAACAACTCGCAATGTAGATCATACTCCTTTTATAGATTAATTTAAAATTTAATCGCGCAACCTAGCTAATTTCGAGAACTTGTTTATTACCATATCACGTTTTAAACGTGATATGTGATCTATAAATAGTACTCCATTCAAATGATCAATTTCATGTTGCAAACAAGTCGCTAACAATCCATCTGCATATATAATCTGAGTCTGTGAATCACAATCTGTATATTTCACAGTCATAAAAGAAGATCGCTTTACATCAGCCCTATAATTCGGAATAGACAAACAACCTTCTTGATTAAAAGAACAATCACTTGATAACGACAATATGGTAGGATTAATAAGTACCATCGGCTTCTTACTACCATCACATCCATGCAAATCAATGACAATTAGTCTATATAAAACACCGATCTGAACAGCCGCTAGGCCAATACCTTCATTAGAATACATGACTTCAAACATATCATCTATTAATTGCATAATATCAGAATTGATTGTCTCTATTGGACTAGATACTTTCCTTAAAATAGAATTTGGTAAAATAATAAGAGATTTTTTTGTCATGTATTTATTCTCATTTTATCTAAATACTAAATTATACATAATATTTTCTGGTACTTTATTACGTATACAACTTTAAAAAAGATTAGTAAATTTTTTAAAGGTAGAAACTTATTAAAATATAATAATTACGAAGTAAAAATTTATTTAAATGATGTTTAATATATGGTCATAAAGAATAGAAACCGATTATTATGGCTATCAGATAACCCATAATAAAATTAATGTTTTACTGATAAGCTTATAAAATTGCTTTACAATAATTTAATGTAAATAATGAAGAAAAAATATAATTATATCTTAAATGAATTAGTTACATAATATAAAATAAGAAGCATAAAATGCATATTACTTGACAAAATGTAAAAAAAATGCTTTTAAATTGTACGTATTTGTTTCGTGAAGCTTAGTAATATAAGCTGATTTTTCAGGTTTATTTGAACGACAAGCATATGATTTGACATCATAATGCTTAGTCCTGATGATTTTCTTTACCTTTTAATAGAAAATACCTGATCGTATATTTTGCAAAACATATTGTTTCGTATAGGAGGTAAAAGACACGATGTGCATAGCACTATCCTAACCAGTAGAACTTTAATAAACGAAAAGGAGAAATAATGAAGTGGTTTCTTTTACTTATAAACATAGTACTTAGTATTTTATCTAGTATTTTTGTAAAAATATCCACAACATCTCAAGCAGGAAATGGTAGATTATACGACTCTATATACTTTGCAAATAATATGTTCTTTTGGATCGGCTTTTTATTATATGCTGCAAGCTTCTTTTTCTATATCATGGTTATTGTACATTTCCCTTTACAAATCGCACAAACTATAGTTACTTCCGCTATTATAATAACCATTACATGCGTTTCATCTCTTGTTTGGCATGAACCATTTTACTGGACAACTGGAGTAGGAATCTTATTAATTACCATTGGCATAACATTAATTTCATTTTACGCAATGTAGTCCATTAATTTTACAAAAACAAAAATCTATCAAAAAGTAATCTCATACTCAGTCAATTAAAAATTATTTTTCTTAAAATATTAAAACAATTGATAATACCCATCAATAATTTAAGTATACAGAATTTATGATGTTAGAAGCATTGAATCGACTATTCAACATCCCATATGTTGAATGCCAATTTCCGAAAAACCTTGTTTCTAAAAACGCATCAGCTATGTCATTCATACCAACTTTATAAAGAGCAGCTGCAGAAGAAGCTAATGCTATTTTTTCAGTCAAAAGACGAGCCAATCCCTTATCTTCTTTACATAGCGAGACTGTATTTTGAAGAATCCCAATAACTTTTTTACCAGATACACCTAAATCTTTTTCTAAGTTAACAAAGAGATGATCAAATAAATTTGATCCTTTTTCCAAAAGATTAATAACATCTAATACCATAGCATTTCCAGAACCTAATAAAATAGAATTAGCAGGAGATTCTCTATAATGTCGTGCAATAGATCTTTCTTCTATATAACCTGACCCTCCAATACATTCCATCGACTCAGCAATAATTGTCGGAGATATTTTACAACACCAATATTTAGTAATAGGAGCCATAATACGTGCATAAGCAGCTTCTTCAGAACGAGATTTAGCTTCATCAAAAGAATTAGCTAATCTAAAAGAAAGAGCTGTTGCAGCAACAACATCAAGAGCCATATCTGCTATTACTCTTTGCATAACTGGCTGATCAATTAAAGCACTACCCTCAACATAACGTCTTCGAGCATAATGAATAGTTTCAGCAAGAGAAACACGCATTCCTGATACAGACATAATAGCACAATCCAAATATATCAATATTTTCATATCTTCAATAGGACTTGCATTTTCACCAAGGTCCCCAAGCAAAAACCCGAAGGTATTAGAAAATTCTACTTCAACAGTAGCGTTTGATCGATTACCAATTTTATTCTTTAACCTTTGATAGCAAAGACCATTAGGAGAACCATCTTCTAGTAGTCTTGGAACTAAGAAACAACCGAAGAGACCTTCTACTTTCGCAATCATAATAAAAGCATCACTCATAGGAGCAGATAAAAACCATTTATGTCCCGATAAACAATATATACCATCACTGATTTTGTGACCTTGAGAAGTGATAGCAGATATATCAGTTCCACCTTTTTTCTCAGTTAATCCCAATCCAATTGTCACAGAAGATTTCTGCATAGGAGCTTTACTAGTAGGATCATATTCCCGAGAAAATATTTTAGGAGCCCAATCTTTATTTACTAATGGAGTAGTCATTAAAGCAACCATTGATGCACTGGTCATACTGGGGGAAATTAGGTGCCCAGCTTCTAATTGAGCCATTAAATACAAACGTACTGCCCTTATTTTATGTGCTTGTTTGCGCACTATAGGCTTAAAACTTCTATCCCAGATAGAACAATGCAAACCATCGTGTATAGAACGACGCAATAAGGCATGCCAAGCCGGATGAAATTCAATTCTATCCCAACGTTCTCCACCTGGTCCATACGCATGAAGCTGTGGAATATTATGATTTGCCATACGCGCTAATTCTTGCGAAGAACAAGAAAAAACATATTCCCCTAATGATTCAAGATCCTTATGAAAAGCACTGGGAAAATTAGCAGAAAGAGCAACAAGCAAAGAATCACTGCTATATGCATTCATTCCAACAAAAAGAGATGGTTGATTCAATTCAGAAAGGGAATCTAATGGATTGTATATTTGATTCATGACTAATTTTCGGTAAACTTTTCTAAATGACATAATTAGGACATATTAGTGTCACTGACCAATTTACTTCCCTACAACTATAAAAAATTATTTACAAACATAAACATATAAACATTTATACTCAATGTTTATAACGATTCCTTATATAAGTCATTAACAATCATTACTCTTTATGTTAAGAAGGAATAATAGCTTTTTTGGAGAGCGTGTAATGTATTCTTTTCCCTTATATAATTTTGTTACTGTTAAAGATCTTTCTGCACAAAATATAAATTATTTATTGGATCAAGCAAATAAATATTTTCGAATAAATCGCCAACTTAATCCACCCATTGCAGGATCTCGTTTATTAACCCAAATCAACCTCTTCTTAGAAGCATCTACGCGTACACAATCTTCTTTTGAAATTGCAGGAAAATTACTTGGAATTAATGTAATAAATATTAATATAAAAAACTCTGCAATGAAAAAAGGAGAGGACATACTAGATACCATATCTACATTAAATGCTATACGACCTAATATCATCGTTATCCGCCATCCTTGTTCTGGAGCTATTAATGCATTGATTCGTAAGATTAAAGGCCCTAGCATAATTAACGCAGGTGATGGCACACATGAGCATCCTTCACAAGCATTACTTGACGCTTTTGCTATTCGCCATTTTAAAGGACAAATATCTAATTTAAATATAGCAATTTGCGGAGATATTTTACATTCACGCGTTGCACGTTCAAATATAATTCTACTCAATATCATGGGAGCACGAATACGCGTTATTGCTCCAACAACATTACTTCCAACGAATATATCTGACATGGGAGTAGAAGTTTTTCATGAGATGAAAAAGGGATTAAAAGATGTGGATATAATTATAATATTACGCATGCAAGCGGAAAGAATGTCACAATCTCTCATACCATCAATGAGAGAATATAGACATATGTATACCCTTGATCAAGAAAAGCTAAAATATGCTAAAAAAGATGCAATTGTTATGCACCCTGGCCCCATAAATCGTGATTACGAGATTTCATCTTGTGTAGCAAATGGACCACAAAGCATTATTCAATATCAAGTCGAAATAGGTGTAGCTATTCGCATGGCTATTATCGAAGGACTTATTGCAAACCAAAATAAAATCAAACAGAAAGAACTATGACATCCTTTGTTTTAAATAATGCACGAATTATAGATCCCAGTCGAGATATTGACGAAATTGGCACAATTATTGTTGAAGATGGAATTATATCGGCTTCTGGCGCCGATGCTATTAATAAAAAAATTCCGAAATCTTATCCAGTACGTGATTGCAAAGGACTTGTTGCAATTCCTGGATTAGTTGATGCAAGAGTCACACTTGACGGTCCACCGGAGCAATACAGCAAGAACATTGCCACATTATCAAAAGAAGCAGCGGAGGGAGGAGTTACATCTGTCATTTTAATGCCTTTAGGAATATCCTCTTTAATAGATGAATATACTTTTATCAAGTATTCATTGAAGGATATACAATCCAATTCACTTATTCATGTATACCCAACCGCTTGTCTAACACATCAAATGGAAGGGAAAAAAATAAATGAAATTAGACTTCTTCAAGAACAAGGTATAGTCAGCTTTGTACAAAGCCCAACGAGTATGTTCGATACACAAGTTCTTCTTAATTCTATGAAATACGCACATATGCTTAACGCAATAGTTGCGATAGATACTCACGATTATTTTCTTGGAGCAGAAGGAACTATTAATGATGGTATAATAGCTAATTCTCTAGGATTAGTAGGAATAAACTCAATCTCAGAAACAATACCATTATCACGGGATTTAATAATAGCACAACATACTGGAGTACACTATCACGCTTCTGTTATTTCTACTCCTCAATCAATCTCAATATTAAATCATGCTAAAAGAAATAATACAAAAGCAACATGTGGAATTTCAATAAATAATCTTATATTGAATGAAAACGATGTAGAAATGTACAATAGCTTACGAAAAGTATTACCTCCATTACGCTCTGAAGAAGAACGTATGAGTATGGTTGAATCACTTGCTAAAGGTGATATAGATATCATAGTTTCTGATCATACTCCTTGCAATATAGACACAAAACTTCTGCCTTTTGCAGAAGCAAGTTTTGGATCAATAGGATTGGAAACAATGTTGTCTGCAGCCTTAAGATTATTCCATGGACAACAAATATCCCTAAAAAAACTCATTTATGCCATGTCAACACGACCTGCTCAAATATTTAATCTTCCAAGCGGCACATTGAAACCTAACACATCAGCTGATATAGCTTTAATAGATTTAGATTATCAATGGAATCTTAAAGAAAACGATATGACATCGCTTTATAGAAACACTGCTTTTGAAAAAGCATTCTTTACAGGGAAAGTCGTTGAAACCTATGTATCAGGAAAACCGATATATACACTAGAAAGTTAATTAATTTATGGATAATTTACAATTTGCATCCTATCAACTAATTGCACAAATAATATCAATTATTATAAGCTATATTATCGGCTCAATACCTTTTGGATTATTGCTTACACGAGTGCTTGGATTTAAAGATATACGGTCTATAGGATCTGGGAATATAGGTGCGACAAATGTACTCAGAACTAGCAATAAAAAAATTGCTTTTACTACTCTTGTTCTTGATGCACTCAAAGCAACTGTTACTATCATAATTATCAGCAAGTTATTCGATAATAAAGTTGGATGTTTAGCAGGATTAGCAACATTTTTAGGACATATATTTCCTGTATGGCTTAAATTCAAAGGTGGCAAAGGAGTATCTACATACATTGGCTTTTTGATCGCATTAGCACCAAATATGGCTGAGCTTTTTATATTCGTTTGGATATCATCCTTTGTTTTTACAGGTTATTCTTCAATTTCATCTCTTCTTTCAACACTTATTATTGCAATTGTAATATTAATCAAATCCCCAGAAATTAATATATCCATAATATTTACATTCATGACTATTGTAGTCTATTGGAAACACATAGAAAATATCAAAAGACTTATTATAGGATCAGAAAAAAAAATTATTCTTAACAATAAAAATTTTATTAAAAGAAAGTAATAAAACAACATAATGAAAAAAATGAATCCTATAAAAAGAGGAGTATATCTGACAGATAACCAAAAAATTTCTTGGTTACGTCTGATACGCAGCGATAATATAGGACCTGCAACTTTTCGAGATATGATTAATTATTTTGGTTCAGCAGAACAAGCTCTAGAAATGATCCCTGAACTTGCACAAAGAGGCAGTATCAGTAAGAAAGCAAGAGTTTATTCTAAAGAAGCAGCTGAAAAAGAAATAGAAACAGCAAATTCCTTAGGAGCAAGTTTTGTTGCTCTTAGCGAACCAAATTATCCATCAGCATTACGTTATGTAGACTGTCCTCCACCTTTGTTAGCAATCAAAGGTAATTTAAAAGATATATCCACAAAACCCTCTGTAGGTATTGTTGGCACACGCTATCCATCTATAAGTGGAATAAAGTTTACAGAAAAAATCGCTTGCGAAATAGGAAGCGAAGGATATAACATTGTATCAGGATTAGCATTAGGTATAGATTCCGCCGCCCATCGAGCAACAATAAAAACAGGAACTATCGCTGTCATGGCAGGAGGATTAGATTCTCTTTATCCACCAGAAAACCGTAATTTATTAGAAGAAATTTGCAATAATGAGGGAATAATAATTAGTGAAATGCCTTTTGGATGGGAACCTCGAGCATATGATTTTCCACGTCGTAACCGTCTCATTGCAGGAATAGGATTAGGTTAATAGTTGTGGAAGCAAATAAAAAATCAGGATCTCTTATCACATCTAGAATTGCAGGAGAATATGGACGACTGGTTTTTTCTGTGCCTGGATCACTTCTAGACGCTCGCTGCGAAGGAACAAATCAACTTATTAAAGAAGGAGCTACCCTTATTACTTCTTCTCATGACGTTCTTCAGATGCTACACTCACAAGTAAAGCAAAACTTTTTTTCATCATCATCCAATATAAATGAAATAAAAGACCTTAATATCACTAATTATCCTGAATATAATAAAAATGAAAGGATGATAGTAGCACAAGCTTTAAACAATGTTCCTATCCACATAGATGATATCATTAATCATACAGGCATAGGAGCTCCTACTGTATATCTCGTGCTATTAGAATTAGATTTAGCGGGTAAATTATGCCACCATTCTGAAGGAAAAGTATCGTTAACAACGCAATTTGATTCTTATCAATCAATTTGAAATATTGGCATAATTACAATCTAAATGAAATTTATTCAAAAACATGGAGATTGATTTAGAAAATAAAAAATCACATATCCATGCTTTATAAATTACAGTATCAAGAACAATATTTGTGATTGAAAATAAATTTTATTAAGGAATCAAGTAATATATTATTAAATTACATGCTTGTTATAGAGATTAAAAAATGAATGTTATAATTGTAGAATCACCCGCTAAGGCGAAAACTATCAGTAAGTATTTAGGATTAAATTATAAAGTATTATCATCTTTTGGACATATACGTGATTTACCTGCTAAAAAAGGATCAGTATTACCCGGAAAAAAATTTGAGATGATTTGGGAAATTGATTCTTCATCTCAAAAACATCTGCAAAATATTTTCAGTGCTGTTAAATCATCTAAAACAATAATTCTTGCTACAGATCCTGACAGAGAAGGAGAAGCTATATCTTGGCATATTTTAGATGTTCTTCGACAAAAAAATCTAATAGAAAACACAAAAATTCAACGTGTATCTTTCAATGCTATAACAAAAAAAACCGTCCTAGATGCTATGAAGAATCCTAGAGAAATCAATCTAGATCTAGTTAATGCTTATCTAGCTAGACGCGCATTAGATTATCTTGTAGGTTTTAATCTATCACCAATTTTATGGCAAAAACTCCCAGGAGCTCGTTCAGCAGGTCGTGTTCAATCTGTAGCTTTACGACTCATATGTAATCGCGAAAATCAAATAGAATGTTTTGTTTCAGAAGAATATTGGTCATTTTCGGTGTTATTAGAAATCCCTAGTGGAGATCAATTTATAGCAAATGTCATAGAATTTGATGGCCAACGCATTGATAAAAAATCAATTAGAAATAAAGAAGAAGCAGATAAACTAATTTCTTTCCTTAAAAAAGCCACTTATGTCGTAAAAACAATAGAGAAAAAAACTGTCAAGCGTAATCCTTGGCCATCTTTTACCACCTCTACTCTTCAGCAAATAGCCTCATCTAGATTAGGTTTTTCTGCTACATATACTATGCGCATAGCACAAAAATTATATGAAGGAATCGATGTTAACGGCGAAACAATTGGATTAATAACTTATATGAGAACAGATGGTATACATATATCTACCGATGCTCTCGAAGAAGTACGAAGCTATATTACTTCTCATTATGGAGATCGTTATCTTCCTACAAAACCAAGGATATATTCCTCTAAATCAAAAAATGCTCAGGAAGCACATGAAGCTATCCGACCTACTGACTTTAATTGTTTACCTTCAAAAATGAAACAATTTTTGGATTCAGACCAATTTAAACTATATAATTTGATATGGAAACGCAGCGTTGCTAGCCAGATGGATTCAGCTGAATTTAAACGTACAACTCTTAGTATTTATGCTAAGTATAACGATCAAGTAGCAAATTTATCCACCATAGTATCTTGCTTACATTTTGATGGATTTCTCAAAGTATGGGAATATCAAACTGATAAAGAAAAAAATTCAACTGAGAATATACTTCTTCCGAATATCAATGAAAATACAAAACTTATTAATAAAGAAACCAATTCGTCTCAGCACTTCACTGAACCACCTCCACGTTATTCAGAATCTTCTTTAATTAAAAAAATGGAAGAACTAGGAATTGGAAGACCTTCTACTTATGCGTCAATTTTAGAAACACTATACAAAAGAAAATATGTAATTACCGAACAACGCAAGATTTTACCACAAAATACAGGCAGGATAGTTACAGCATTTTTAGAAAATTTCTTTAACCAATACGTAGAATATGATTTCACAGCAGATCTTGAAGAAAAACTAGATGAAATCTCTAACGGTAAACTTGATTGGCAAGAAGTTTTAAATGAATTTTGGAAAAATTTTATTGAGAAAATTGACAATATAAAAAAACTTCGCATATCAAATGTATTAGATATTTTAAATGATACTTTATCGTCGGTAATATTTTATAATAAAGATAATAATGAAAATAATCGTACATGTCCTGAATGTAATACTAATCCTTTGTCTTTAAAACTTAGTAGTAAATATGGAGCTTTTGTCGGGTGCACTAATTATCCAGAGTGTAAGTATACACGCCAATTGACGTCGAACCAACAAAATACGCCAGAAACAAAAGATCCTATACTCCTCGGAGAAGATCCAGAAACAAAAGAATCTATCACGTTACGATCAGGTCGTTTTGGATTCTATGTACAACGAGGAGATGGAGATAATGCAAAGCGTTGTGGTCTACCTAAAAACTGGGAAAAAGATATAGTAGATTATGAAAAAGCAATGTCTTTACTATCTTTACCTAAAGAAATAGGCATACATCCTGAAACTAAAAAAAGCGTCATAACTGGAATTGGGAAATACGGATGTTATCTTAACCATGATGGATCATACACTAAATTAGAATCAATAGAACAAGTCTTAACAATCAATCTTGAGGAAGCAATTTCTTATATTAAGAATAAACAGAAAAACGAAAAATCTAGAAAAAACTCTAAAAAAAAAAGCAATGTAATAGGTATGCATCCAGAAGGTGGATATATCACGATTCATCACGGACGTTATGGTCCTTATATTAGTTGGAAAAAAATCAATGCAAGCCTTTCAAAACAAGAAGATCCTGATACAATCAACCTAGAAAGTGCACTCAAAATTCTTAATGAAAAAAATAAAAAACAATAACATAGTATACTTGTGATATACAAAAGAATTTAATAATATGAAGAATTTTGGATAAATAGGTTTATTAATAATTATTTATTATAATCGTAATTATAACGTAAAATCAATGGTTTAAACGCACCCTACCCCACTTTAAGGGGGCGTTGATTCTAGGCTGTTTTTCTTATAGTGACTCCGCACCTTTTTAGCCAATCTAACCTTGATAACAACTCCGCTTCAAATTCCCTTCTCACAATTAAACCTTTTAGCTTCTTAACTCTTGAGTAAACCCATCTTTGACATTCCTGAGACGCTTGCTCCCAATTAGCTTTATCAACATATTTTCTGAAAGTACTATTACGATAATTGCCAATAGTCCAAATACCTGTTGGACATAAATAGGCTTTCAAGTGTAATCCTTCAAAGTGTTTAATCAGAGATATTAAAAGTGGTGAAACCTTCATATATACAGCCTTTTTAACTAATTAGTAATTAAGTTCCCTCCGTTCCTTGACTCATACAAGCGAAGCATACATGATACCGACAACTTAATGTTGTAATTTTTTGTATATGTGGGGATTGAGTGATTAGTTGGAATAACGCTTATAGATTATTAAGAACATTTCTCAGCCAAGTTTTTATACCAATTTTCTTAATACCATCTCTCTTATTTTTGGGGGTGGTACAACTTTTGTCGGCGTTAAATTTTGTACCACCTATAGTACCTATACGACCTGCACCACCTGTAATATCAACAGTTGGCGGCAGTAAAGCTGATGGCGTAGTGAAATTTAGTTATCTGAGCGGTAGGCTATACAAAGTAACCAATAAGCAAATCCGAGATATTTTAAAGCAAGCCGCGGAGAAATGTAGAAATTGGGGATATAAAGAATATAAAAAAGCGAAGTTCGGATACCCTGAAACTGAATGCTTAGGACGAGATGAATATGGTTCGTGTATAGTGTATAATGTGAAGTCATATGTTCAATGTTACTAACTTGACCTGATTTAGATATTATCTACTCCAGTCTCTTCTTACGTATGCTTTTTTGCAAACAAAAAAAACCTATAAAGTTATTTATGTTTTATAACTTTCTTTCTCTTCCTAACGACTAAATCTGTGAACCAAAAGCCAATTATGTGTTCAATGATAGTTTGGCTATAAGGGCTAAGTAGAGCTAAAGGATCCGTGGCTATAACCCCTTTTGATATTAGATAAGTTGACATTGAAGGATAAACCATAATCATAAAAACAGTTGTAAATGGTCGTATTAAAGCATTAACTCCATCTATCCACTTAATACCACTTTTGGCTTGTTGAGCTTTAACTCTTGCTAATTTAATAAGTTGATCAGCCTTTAACTCTTCAATCCCGTATTTAATCTCTTCTAGATCTAACTGAGTTGAATTGTTCAATTTAGCCATTTCTAATTTCATCTTATCATAT
>NZ_JAAEJX010000025.1:0-1183 GCF_036858155.1 Candidatus Liberibacter brunswickensis
TATATAAGTATCTTCTAGGATATAGGACAGTTGTACGAGTATTACACCCCAGTTTATTGTTTTGTTTGTGTATTCTCGTCTTCAGCACAATCCTAGTAAGTATTTGACACTTGCTAGATATTTTCATAGAGGCTTTTTTTACAATAGGTAACCGTGAAATATTTCTCAGTAAAAAATTAAAAATGAAATCTAGAAAGATGTCTCTATATACAAGACCGTAGCTGATAGACTTTGAAATAAATTCAAAGATAAAAACTTGATAATGAGATGAACAAAAAGTTTCCTAATGTGATTCTTATCACGGGAACAAAAGACGTGACTGCAAATAATTTTTCAAATTCCTAAATTACTCCCTCCCTTTTATCTCCCATCCCATCTCTCTCTCGTATCACAACCCCAACATTTCAATCTTCCAAAGTCTTCCCTCTAATCTGTTCTCCTCTCTCCTGGATATTTATCTTGTCCTACAATAATTTCATTATTTTCTTCACATTCTTCGGGTTGAAATTTATGTTCACGTCCCCAACGTGACAAAGTTTTCATTTTTCGGGTGTTTGTTATTTGAAGGCAGGTATCTTCTCGTATAGTTTCTGCCACTTTCATTTTCAAATTAGCAAGCTTTGTTGTTGCCAAAAACAGTTTTTGTCAGGCATCTTTTGTTGATGTTGTCCTATCGTAACAAATTTAATATTACTTATGGCTTGCTTGGGAGACATCTGTTACCATTTTGATCATAAGAATAAGGAAAGAATTGATTAAAACTTCTTGGGACTTTTGATCAGTACGTGTAAAGATATATTTAAGGACAATATTGATGTAAGTCAGTTTCCTTGCACTTGAAACTTCTAGCCGTCTTTAACTTGGTCAAAGTCAGTAAAATACATTTTGTAGGTTAGCAGGTAATTACTGTAGGTAAGTAGAAATGTTGTAATTGTAATTATTATATTGGTGTCTCTATTCATCTGGTTTTTTTCTACTTAATGTATTCTAGAGTAGATAGACATTGACATATCGAAAACAAAGGTCATAAGTAGGTACCTACTCTATACCTAACATGTATAATAATAATTCTGCTTTATATCTTCCCAATACTTGACTTTTTTCTTACTAATTTTACTTTCTAATTGCCAAATTTATAGCGGAGCTGTATGGTAACATAGAAAGTTTTAAATTCCGCCATTTT
>NZ_JAAEJX010000012.1:0-40299 GCF_036858155.1 Candidatus Liberibacter brunswickensis
TCTTCTTCATATGTTGCTCCCGACCAATAGTCCCCCCGCTCGTATAACCGAGTGCCTAAACTATCTAAGGAAGGAGGGGAGATAAAAACAGATATGACATGGTCATTATAGAGATTTTCGATAATTTTTAAGCCGTTATTTGTGAGAATGAGTAATTTAGTGGTTTCAGAATCTATAATTGATTCTTGTTCTTATTCTTTGTTACGGAAATTCTTTCTTAATCCAATCCAAGATAGGTTTTATTTCGGGGAAAAGGAGATTACTTTTTGGTTAATGTCGTCTTGGAATAGGTTTTCTAGGATTATATCCTTTTTACTATCATATATATCCCTCAAATTTTGTATTTTATCTTTATCTAATAAACATTGCTTTTTATATTTCCTACTATATTGAACTACTTTTTCATCCCCGTCCAATAATATTGGAACATCTACTTTCCATCCTACCAAAATATTTAAAATAGGGCTCATAGCATCCGCACCATTCGTTGAAACAATATTTATACAATCATATTCAGGGAGATATTTTTTTATAAAATAACGATAGGCATAAACATCACTCATACCTTCAACAAGAAGAGAATAACGCCGTGCATCTAAAGGATACAAATTCACTTCGAGGGCATCTGCTATAGGTTGGAGATGATATGATTTTCTTTGTTTGCATGGTGAAATTCCTTAAAAGGAATAGCCTGAATACTGTAAAATTTTTTTTCGGTTAAATCATTAGAAACATAATTTGGGTTTATAATACTATTTTTAATAATATAAGTTCTACCAAGCCAATCTAAATTAATAAGATGATGAGAATGGGGTGAATAAATAACAGTCGTTCCTTTCACAGATTCTTTGCTGATCTGCAGGATGTAAATGTGATGCTGGTTCATCAAATAAAAAAATAATATCTAGAAGAAATTAAATACAAGATTGAAGAGTTACAAGCTGATCAACCTATTAAATTAGCAAAGATTAAAGCTCAACAAGCCAAAAGTGGTATTAAGTGGATAGAAGGCGTTAACGCTCTAATAAGACCAGTTATAACCTTTAGTTGGGTTGTTGCTTGTCCCTTATTATATATTGGTTGTGTTTTAAAGATGTCTTAGTTGATAAAAGCCCGCTTTCGCTATTAACCCCTTTTGAACAAGAGATCATTGGTGATATTTTAGGTTTTTGGTTTACAGATATAATAGTTAGAGAGAAGAAAGAAAGGTATAAAATATAAATAAGCTTCATAGGTTTTTTGGGTGAATATGTATCCTTTTGTTCAGGAAATTATAGTTACTATGCTTGGTTTTTGGTATGCAAAAAGCAGACTTAAGGAGAGGAGGGGTTAGATAAATATTATATCAATTAGTGTGTACAATAGTAACCAGTTTCTACTAAATCCTCTCTCTCTGATAGAAGAAACATTATCGGCCAAGATAAGAGGGAAGAGATAGGCGGGGCTATAATATGATACCCAAACCATATAAGTAGACCAATGAATAAGGCTGATTCCATATTCCCTACATTGTGAACATAGTTAGTGATCGGTTTTGCTGTCTTGTATCCCCATAGACTACATATATTTTTCACTTTATTATTAATTTCTTTTAGTTCTTGATCCTCAACTTCTTTAACCCACTTTCCTGAACTATGCTCAGTTATAACCATCCTTTTAGATATGTCAGCATCCTTAATATAAATCTTTGATGGCATCACGCAACCCTGCAATGGTATCAGTGGAAAAAAAACAATAAGTATATCAATTTCCTATTTATCATTTTATCTCCTCTTTATAATCATTCACAGGCTGTATTATTATTGTGCATATTCTACTCATTTGAGTCAAGGAACGGGGAGCATTTAATTGTTAATTAGTTACAAAGGGATTAAAAATTATGACTAAAAAGGTGCGGAGTTACTATAGGAAAAACAGCCTAGAATCAACACCCCCTTAAAGCGGGGTAGGATGCGTTTAAACCATTGATTTTACGTTATAATTCCGATTTTTTCTTTTAATTATTAATTTAACTATAAGCTACTGGTATTCTAGCATTTTTAATTTATTATTCGCTCCTTGTTTTATTGAGTGCAGGATTGATTGAAGAAGAAATTACTTTAGAAGAGTTGATTCCTAAACTCATTCGAATCCTTTATATTCAAGTACTTTCCTAAATCCGATTATTCCGCAAAATAAATAAATTTCACATTACTCGCCAACATGATAGTCATTACTTTTCTTATAAGTATTATACCGAAAAAGGTGCGGAGTTTTACTTTATAGAAAATATCCTAGAATAAATGCCCACTTAAAATAAACATTGTAAGAAGCGTTTAAGTTATTGGTTTTACCTCAGAACTTCATCTCTTTTTTAAGATTATCGCTTATTTTTTCAATAAAACCAGTAGTAGACAACCAATTCTGCTGAGGACCAATAAGTAAAGCTAAATCTTTTGTCATAAATCCATTTTCGACTGTTTTAACGCATACGCGTTCTAAACTTTCTGCAAAATTTTTCAATTCAGTGTTATTATCTAGTTTAGCTCTATGAAGTAAACCACGTGTCCAAGCAAAAATAGAAGCAATCGAATTAGTAGATGTTTCCTTACCTTTTTGATGTTGACGATAATGTCTTGTTACAGTTCCATGAGCAGCTTCAGTTTCCATCGTTTTTCCATCGGCTGTAATGAGAACTGAAGTCATTAGACCAAGAGATCCAAATCCTTGAGCTACTGTATCTGATTGCACATCACCATCATAATTCTTACAAGCCCATACATAGCCTCCAGACCACTTTATGGATGAGGCAACCATATCATCAATTAGACGATGTGCATATGTAATGCCTAGTTCATTAAATTTGTTTTTAAATTCATTTTCAAATATTTCTTCGAAAATATTTTTAAATCTTCCATCATAAGATTTTAGTATGGTATCTTTCGTCGAAAGGTATAATGGGAGTTGACGTGATAACGAATAATTCATTGCAGCACGTGCAAAGTCTCTTATAGAATCATCTATATTATACATTGCCATAGCAATGCCACTCCCAGGAGAATTAAAAACTTCTTTTTCTATAGTTTGACCATCATCTCCGATAAATTTTAATATCAACTTTCCTTTGCCATTAAATTGGAAATCTGTTGCTCGATATTGGTCTCCAAAAGCATGTCTCCCAATTATAATTGGTTTTTTCCATCCAGGGACAAGCCGTGGAACATTATTGCAAATAATTGGTTCTCTAAAAATAATACCACCAAGGATATTGCGGATAGTACCATTTGGTGATTTCCACATTTCTTTTAAATTAAATTCTTTTACACGTGCACTATCAGCTGTAATAGTCGCACACTTAATACCAACTCCACAATTTTTTATTGCATTAGCTGCTTCAACAGTTACTTGATCATTGGTTAAGTCTCTATTCTGAATAGAAAGATCAAAATATTCAATTTTAATATCAAGATAAGGATGAATGAGTTTTTCTTGGATTAATTTCCATATAATCCTTGTCATCTCATCACCATCTAAGCTTACAACAGGTTTGTTAACTATTATTTTTTTCACGAATTTTTTCCTATTGTGAATATTTAATACTAGTGGGTGTCTTTAACTTAGTATCTAATAAAGATTGATAAAAGTATAGTGTAATTTTTTCAAATGATAAAATAAATTTTATATTCAACAAAATATGTAAGTTTGGATTATTCGATGTTCTTGAAAAACTTTGAGATATAGGTTGTGTATTTAGGTAATCGTCAATTATTTAGTTATTGCGGCATGCAAATTGATACAATTGTTC
Source organism: Candidatus Liberibacter brunswickensis (assembly GCF_036858155.1). Classification (NCBI taxonomy): domain Bacteria; kingdom Pseudomonadati; phylum Pseudomonadota; class Alphaproteobacteria; order Hyphomicrobiales; family Rhizobiaceae; genus Liberibacter; species Candidatus Liberibacter brunswickensis. Next base: position 3,785 of record NZ_JAAEJX010000012.1, read on the forward strand.
CTTTTCCTTCTTTAGAAATAATTTTTAAGCGTCCTCCATGCAAATTAGTTAAGGCATCTGATATAGAAAGTCCAAGTCCAGATCCTCCTATGCTTTGGTAATATTGATTGTGTAATTGTTCAAAAGGTCTTCCAATTCTTGCTAAATCAGACTTAGGAATACCAATACCTGTATCAGCTATCGTTATAATCACAGATTTATTTACTGTAGAAGTTCTAATCATCATTTTCCCACCATTATTAGTGAATTTGATTGAGTTAGAAAGAATAGGAAACAAAATCTTTTTTATGATTTTTTGATCAGCGTTTAAAAATAGATCTGAAGATATTTTTTTTTCAATTGTGATATTTTTATCGTATGCCGATGAATAAACTAATTGAAGACTTTCATCAATTATAGGTATTAAATTTATTTTTTGTTTATTTATATGTATCTGATCCGTTTCTATTTTAGACATTTCTAAAATATCATTGATAATATTTAGCAAGTGCTGTCCACTATCGTGAATATCTTTAGCATATTCATAATATTTAATAGATCCTAGTTCTCCAAATATTTCTCTTTTAATAATTTCAGAAAAACCTAAAATAGCATTAAGAGGAGTTCGTAGTTCATGAGACATTTTAGATAGAAATTCTGATTTAGCTTTATTAGCTATTTCAACTCTTTCTTTTTCAAATTGGTATTTACTATTAGCTATTAAAAGTTCTGTTTTATGACGTTCTAATATTTGCCGTGATGTATAAAGATCATTGATAGTTGCTTTGAGTTGACGTTTAGATTCTCTCAGTTTCTTTTGATTACGTTTAAGTTGTGTTATGTCAGTTCCAACTGAAATTGTACCGCCGTCGTTTGTTCGCCATTCGTTAATTTGTATCCATCTTGAATTGGCAAGTTTGATTTCTTTACTGATATTCTGTGAATTTGTGGGATCAGAAGTATAATGTTCAACAACAGGGTGAATTTGAGCATTTTTAATATTTGAACGGGTATTCCTAGGTATAAGTACGTTGTCAGGCAATCCATAAGCTTTTTGATAATGTACATTACACATGACGAGGAGATCATCTTTATCACATAAAACGAATGCTTCAGAAGTACGTTCTATCGCTTTTGACAATTGTTTATCTGCTTCTGCATAACGTTTTTCTAAATAATATTGTTCCGTAACATCCATTGCTACGCCAATAACGTTCATGCTTCCCGATGATGTTCGCATCATTTGAGCACGTACTTTTATCCAAATATTATCTCCAATAGAATTACGCATTTGAAATATCTGATCTAATTGTGTGATACGTTTTCTTATTATTGATCGAGCTATTTGATATATTGTTTTATCATCGCAATGAATGAGACGTGCTATTTCACGAAACGATATTGCTTGATTTTTACAAGGAATTCCAAATATTTCATGCATGGAATGTGATAAATAAAATTTCTTTTTATCAAGATTAAAATTCCATATTCCGCATCTTCCATGTGATAAAGCTGTCTCAAAACATAGACTAGATTGGAATAAAATATTATTTTTTTCTTGTCTGTAATAATTAAAAAGCATTAACAAAAGAAGTGACGAGATACCAGCAAAAAAGACTATTTCTAATGTTACTTCTTCTCTCCAAAAACGTAATAATGGTATATTAGAATTGATTATGAAAATTAATCCATCATTATCGGAAAGATGAATTGATGATACATGATATGGTTTTTGAGAAATAAAAACTTCTGAACTTTTAAATATTTTATCATTGTCTTTTAAATTATCGAATTTTGGAATAATGTTGCTTATTTTTTCTCCTATATAATGGGAATTGTTGTCAGATGATGCAAACACTGTTCCATCGGATTTAGTAAGAATTATCAAGCTTTCAGGGAAAAAGCGTTTTATAATGATTTCCCCTAGTATAGATTCTGCTTTTTTTTGAAACTCTAGATTAAAACTTATTTTATTGTTTTTAAAAATAGCTTCTATTGCTTTTGCAATAATAATAGATTTTTGATCGGTGATTTGTTCTTGTTGTGCATATTTTGTAGTAACTTTGATTATGCTAGATATTGCTATAATAACCAGAAATGCTATGCTAACTATTGGTATTGTTTTACTAAATGATAAAAAGGTAGGGAAAAGACATTGTATTATTGATATGTGCAATCTTTTAAATATATTCTTAAAAGAAACAGTGATTTTCTGTCTATTTCTTGAATAACATAAGCCACAACTTTGTGAAATATTTTGCACATTTTCCATTAAAATTTCCTCGTAAATTAGTCTACAAAAATAAGAGTTGAGGATTGTTCTCTTTCTCGAATCATTAGTAATGAATCAAAGCAGATTCTTCTTGTCTAGAGAGAAAATGTTTCTTTTGTTAAATTTTATATATTTCCTGTGAATTTTTTATTTTCGTTTCATAAATTGTTCTGAAAAAATAGATTATGTTTACAAAACATCGTTTCTTGCGATACAAGGATTGCATGACACAATATTTGCCAAAATTACAAAATTCTAGCAAAGGTCTTGTTATCATTTTATTGGATCCACAGTTAGGTGAAAATATAGGTATGGTTGCACGTGCAATGTGGAATTTTAACTTAACTCAATTACGCATTGTGAATCCTAGGGATGGATGGCCTAATGAAAAAGCACGATCTTCTTCTGCTAACGCAGATTGTGTGATAGACTCTGTATGTGTATTCTCTAATATCAAAGAAGCTATATCTGATCTTCATTTTGTTTATGCTACTACTGCTAGAAGTCGTAATAATTTTAAATCTGTTTTTGCGCCGAAAGAAGCTGCAATCGTGTTAAATGAAAGAATTTCTTCTGGACAAAATGTGGGGATAATTTTTGGTCGCGAAAATTGGGGATTAACAAATGAAGAAATTTCTTTTTCTAATGCTATTATTAGTTTTCCAGTCAATCCAGTTTTTTCTTCTTTAAATATTTCTCAAGCAGTTTTGTTAATGGTGTGGGAATACATGGAAAATAGTGTTTTAATATCAGAAAAAACTGTGAAAGATCATAATATTCCTGCTACAAAAGGTGAATTGTTAAGTTTTTTAGATTATCTTGAAAGCTCTTTGGAAAAACGAGGTTATTTTCGTCCTGTGGAGAAAAGAAAAAAGATGTTAGATGATTTGCGTTCTGTATTTATTCGTGCTGAATTGATGAGACAAGAAGTTTTTCTATTGCGAGGAATTATTTCTGCTTTAGATAGATTTTCTAGGCAATCTCCACGTGGAGGTATTGTTTCTACTCAAAAAATAGAAAAATCATAATTAAAATATAGTTGTCTTCGTGAAAAAAAAACTTCAGAATCGTATTCTTATATTTGATAGTGGTGTCGGCGGACTTATTGTTTTGCAGAAGATGCGTTTTTTAATGCCTGAATATAATTTTATTTACGTTGCTGATGATATTGGTTTTCCTTATGGAAATTGGGAAGATCATGAATTGAAAAAACGTCTTATGTATATTTTTTCAGATATACTAGCTAAATATAAACCTGTATTATCAGTAGTAGCATGTAATACTGCTTTTACTTTAATTAAAGATGATTTGCATGTAGCTTTTCCATCAATGACTTTCCTTGGTGCAGTTCCTGCAATTGAAAAAGCAGTTTCTTATACGAAGAGTGGTATGATTTCTATTTTATCTACACCTGCTACACTAAGACGTGCATATACGAGTAATTTAATTCATTTTTATGAATCAAAGTGTCAAATTAACCTTGTTTCTTCTACAATACTTGCTTCTAAAATAGAAGAATATGTTTGTGGAAAAAATGTAAAAGACGAAGAAATAAAAGAAGAAATAAAAGAATGTTTTATTCAAAAAGAAGGTAAGTGTACAGATATTATTGTTCTTGCTTGTACACATTATCCTTTAATAAATCATGTTTTTCGACGAATATCTCCTTGGATAGTAGACTGGGTAGATACTTCTGATTCTATAGCTCTTCGTGCTCGTTCTTTACTGCCTAAAATTAATATGGATAATATTTTATTTGATGATCATGTATTATTCCTTTCTGGAAAACCAGATATTGCTATGTGTCGTTTAATGCAGGGATTTGGTTTGAAATAATGATAATATTTTATTGAAATTATTTTTTAAATAAATATGTGGATATTTAAAAAGAGGAAAAATTGAGATTTTTGTTAAAAAAATACATTTGTTCGTAGGAAGATGATATTTTAAGGATTGACCTTATTATAAATTAAGCTTAGAGATATCTCCATTAGTAAGATGTCTGTTTTTTTATAAAGCTATAATTTTTATTAATTTAAAACGGTTCCCGTGGTCTCGGTTTTGCAAAGTATGTTTTTTGTGACCTGTTAAATTTTGTATTACAAAGTTAGAGGAGGGTGCGTTTCTTAATTGTGTTTTTTAAATGATAAAGGATATTGAAACGGTAATTTTGAAAGGAATATAATGAGTAAGCGTGAATCATCTAAGCATAAAATTGATCGTCGTATAGGTGAAAATTTATGGGGACGTCCAAAATCTCCAGTTAACACTCGTTCATATGGCCCTGGTTTGCATGGTCAGCGTCGCAGAACAAAACCTTCTTATTTTGGTTTGCAATTGCGTGCTAAGCAGAAGATGAAAAAGTATTATGGTGATATTAGTGAAAAGCAATTTTGTTCTATCTTTAAGAAAGCAGATCGTAAGAAAGGTGATACTTCTCAAAATTTGATTTCATTGCTTGAATCTCGTTTGTCTACCATAGTATACCGAGCTAAATTTGTTCCTACTATTTTCGCTGCGCGTCAGTTTGTGAATCACCGTCATGTTCTTGTCAATGGTCTTCCTGTTAATATTGGATCATATTGCTGTAAAGAAGGCGATGTCATAGAGGTAAAACAAGCATCTAAACAATTAGCTTCTGTCTTAGAATCAGTACAGCTTGCTGAACGTGATGTTCCCGATTATATCAAAGTTGATTATGATAATATGGTAGCTACTTTCGTTAGGGTTCCGTCTTCACTTAGTGACGTTCCATATCCTGTTATTATGCAACCTAATCTTGTCGTTGAATTTTATTCTCGTTAAAATCTATATCGTGGAATATATTGCTTTGGAGATATTTATTTGGATCTAGAGAAAATTATAAATGGTATTTATAAAGAGATAAAATATCAAATTGATAAGGGAAGTGTAGCGGATTATATTCCTGAATTAGCTAGAGTTGATATAAATCACTTTGGTATGTCTGTTGCTTTAGAAAATGGTAATATCTACTCTGTTGGTGACTCCAAAGTTCCTTTCTCAATTCAAAGTATTTCAAAAGTTTTTCTTCTTACTATAGCTCTACAAAAAGTTGATGAAAGTATTTGGAAACGTGTTGGTAGAGAGCCTTCAGGTTCTTCTTTTGACTCAATAGTACAGCTTGAATATGAGAATGGTATTCCGCGTAATCCTTTTGTTAATGCTGGTGCTATAGTTGTTTCTGATACGGTTCTTGAAAATAGTTCTGTAGATAATGAAATACATAAATTCTTGAAATTTGTTCATAGTATATCCGATGATACATCAATTTATATTGATTCTGTAGTTGCTAGTTCAGAAATAGAAAATGGTTATCGTAATTTTGCACTTGCTAATTTTGTTCGTTCTTATGGTAATGTACGTTATAAAGTTGAAGATGTTTTAAAATTTTATTTCTATCAGTGTTCCATCATGATGAGTTGTATTCAACTTGCAAAATCTGGTTTATATCTTGCATTTCGTGGATATAATCCCTTAACAAAAAAGCAAGTTATTTCTCCACAACAGTCGCGTTGTATAAACGCAGTAATGTTGACATGTGGTCATTATAATAACTCTGGTGATTTTGCGTATCGTGTTGGATTTCCTGGGAAAAGTGGTGTTGGAGGAGGAATCCTCGCTATTGTTCCTTCTAAGGCTTCAATAGCTGTTTGGTCTCCTGGTTTGAATAGTTCTGGTAATTCTCTATTAGGAGCTAAGGCATTAGAACTTTTAGCTATTCGTACAGGTTGGTCAATATTTGATCCTTTAGTAACTTAAATACTAATGTGTATTACATTTTTTATTAATTAAAAAAATCTATTTCTTATACCTTTTGTTTCCGTATATTGTTATTATTTTATATGTAAATCGTGTGATAACTACCTAACTATTATTTTATACATTTGATATTTTACAAATAAAAAATGATAAAATATTATTATATGTTTCTATATTTAATAATACATTTCAAATTCAACAGGGCATGGAGTTTGTTCCAATCTCAATACTTCATTCTTTTTTAAATTAATAAATGCATCAATTTGATCATCGTCAAAAACATTTCCTACCTTTAAGAATTTTCTATCACTATCTAGATTTTCTAGTGATTCTCGTAAAGAAGAGCATATTCTTGGTACTTTTTTTTGCTCTTCTGAAGTTAATTCATCAAGATTTTCTCCAGGATGAATTTTTTTTGCAATTCCATCTAATCCTGCCATTAAGATTGCCGTAAAAGCAAGGTAAGGATTTGAACTAGGATCAGGAAATCTTATTTCAATACTCTTTCTATTATCTGAATTGTTATCAAATGGAATGCGACAAGAAGCAGAATGATTATAGGTTGCATAAGTAAGTTTTATTGGAGGCTTATAATCAGATAATAAGCGTTTATAGGAATTAGTAGAAGAATTTGTAAATGCATTCAGTGCTTTTGCATGTTTTATAATACCACCTAGGTAATAAAGGCATGTTTGGGATAGCCCTTCATAATGATTGCCTTTAAAAACTTCTTGTTCTCCTTTATAAATTGACATACTTAGATACATGCTAGAACCTTCATTATGACGTATGGGTTTTGGCATGAAGGTAGCAGTTTTACAATATGAATTTGCTACTTGATGAACAGAATATTTATATTTTTGAAGGTTGTCAGAAGCATTTAATAATGCTTCTGATTTTAAACTGAATGAATGTTGAGCGTGATTTGATTTATTTTGATATTTTGTGATTTGAACGTCTATGCTATTTAAAGAACTCATTATTTCAGATCGCATATCATGTAATCTGTCTTGTGGAGGAAGTATATAAGCACTTTTTACATTTGGATTATATACTCTGTTATCTATGTTTTGTGGAAATTCAGCAGATTCCAATGAAAATCCTGATTTAACATGTGACATTGCACAATGAACGCTATCAAATATAAAAAAATCGGCTGTTATGCCTAGTAATAATGTATCACCTATCTCTGTTTTCTGTAGATAGTCAATTGCTTTTTTTGTAGTATATCGGGGATCTCGGTTATAAGGTTTAAGAGTAGCAGTATCATATACATCACAAATAAAAGCCATTGTTGACTGTGCATAGAATGGATCTATGTGCATTGTTTTTATATCAGGAATTAGGGTTAAATTTAGGCTTTTAGAATCCCATCCATTAATAGAAGAGCTATCCAAAATTATTCCATTTAAAAGAAACTTCTCATTTAATAAGGATGTGTCCATTGATATATGGAGAAACTTTCCTTGCAAATCAGTAAAGCGCAGGTCAACGAATTTTACTTTTTCTTCCTCAATCTTTTGTATGATTGTAGCAGTATCCTCACTAACCATTTTACGCTCTCCTTCTACTCTTATGCTATTAGGAAAATTAAATAGACTTGTATATATATTTTAGGTTTATATTGAAGATAATCTCTTTTCGAATTTTGTTTTTAAAAAATAATTTTCATCACGTATTTTATATATTATAAGTATTTATGATTTTTGGGTATCATTATTTTAAATGACAGTAAATTAATATTATTACAATTATTCATTTTTTAATATCGATTTAAGAAATTTTCCAGTATACGAAAGGGGTTCTTTTGCAATTTCTTCTGGAGTTCCATATGCTATGATTTTTCCACCATTATCTCCTCCTTCTGGTCCAAAATCTAAAATCCAATCAGCTGTTTTTATAACTTCTAGATTATGTTCAATAACAATAATTGAATTGCCTCTTTCGATTAGTGTATGTAAAATATCTAATAGTTTAGCTATATCATGATAATGAAGGCCGGTAGTTGGTTCATCTAATATATATAGGGTATTACCTGTACCTTGTTTTGATAGCTCTTTGGCAAGCTTGACTCGTTGTGATTCTCCTCCCGATAGGGTATCAGCTGATTGTCCAATTTTAATATATCCTAGACCTACTTCTTGGAGGCTGGCTAATTTATTACGTATCGAGGGAATATTATTAAAAAAATCCAAACTTTCTTCAACTGTCATAGATAGAATATCAGCTATTGATTTGTTTTTAAATAGTATCTGTAATGTTTCAGGATTATAGCGTTTTCCTTGGCATACGTCGCATGTTATGTGCACGTCTGGGAGAAAGTGCATTGCAATTTTTATTACACCATTTCCTTCACAAACCTCACATCTTCCTCCTTTTACATTGAATGAAAAGCATCCAGCTTTATATCCACGTTCTTTTGATTCGGGTAAGTTGCTAAACCAATCTCTAATTGGTGTAAATGCTCCAACATAAGTTGCAGGATTAGAACGAGGTGTATGACCAATTGGAGATTGATTTATGCTAATAACTTTATCAATGTATTCAATCCCATCTATACGGTCATATTCTCCAGGATTATATTTAGATCCCATAATAGTTCGTGCAGCAGCCTTGTATAAAGTAGATATAAGAAAAGTAGATTTTCCTCCTCCAGATATTCCGGTAATTGCAGTAAATAATCCAAGAGGTATGGATGTTGTAATATTTTTCAAGTTATTGCTTCTTGCATTTACAACGTGAATCATGCGATTTATATCGTATTTGCGTCTTTTTTCTGGTATTTTAATATTCATTTTACCAGACATATATTGCCCAGTTAAGGAATTTGGATGTGACATAATTTGAGATGGAGATCCTTCTGCTATAATTCTCCCTCCATTAACGCCCGCTCCTGGTCCTATATCTACAATATGATCGGCGGCGAGTATTGTTTCTTCATCATGTTCAACTACAATTACATTATTCCCCTTATCTCGAAGATTTTTTAGGGTATTTATTAATTTTCTATTATCTCGTTGGTGTAATCCTATAGAGGGTTCGTCTAATACATAAGTAACACCAGTTAATCCAGATCCTATTTGGGATGCTAGGCGTATACGTTGACTTTCTCCATTTGATAACATGTTTGCACTACGTGATAAGGTTAGATAATTAAGTCCTATTTCTGAGAGAAAATGAATTCTTTTCCTAATTTCATTAAGAATAGATTCTGATATTTTATTAGCCTTTTGTGTCATTTTTGTAGGAAGTTGCTCAAACCATATTTGTAATTTTTTAATGGACATATCTGCAATTTCTCCAATATGTTTTCCATCAATTTTGACAGCTAGAGTTTCATTTTTAAGGCGATATCCATGACAAGATGTGCAAGGTGATGAAGACATATATTTTTGAATCATTTCACGGAACAGTGCGGAATCCGTTTCATTCCAACGTTTTTCTAAGGTTGGAATGATTCCTCTAAATAATAAATTATTATATGAATATTTTTGATTATGAGATGAATTAATTTTATCATTTTTTATTCCATAAAGAATTATTTTTTTATTTTCATCAGATAGATGACACCAAATATCGTTTAGGGAAAATCCTAATTCTTTTCCTAGTGAAGTAAGAATATTTGTTTGATGTTCGGATAAAGGATTAGACCAAGGAGCGATAGCGCCATTATTTAGTGCTAATTTTGGATTAGGTATGATAAGTTTTTCGTCTATTTTTTGTTTTATTCCTAAACCATCGCAATGATGGCAAGCGCCGGCTGGATTATTGAAAGAAAAAATACGAGGTTCTATCTCTGCAATACTAAATCCAGATACAGGACATGCGAGATTTTCAGAAAAAAGAATTTGATTAGGATGGGTATTTGATTGTTCTACAAGTGTTTTTTTATCATGATTAGAATCAATATCAATATTAGTGGCAATTGCCAAGCCATTCGTTATCTGTAAACAAGTTTTAAGGCTATTGACTATTCTTTCTCTGATATTTTCATGAATGACAATTCGGTCTACTAAAATGTCAACATTATGTTTTGATTTTTTATCAAGATCAGGAACATCTGATATATTATAAAATATTCCATCAACTTTTACTCTCTGAAATCCTCTTTTTAGTATATCTACGAGTTCTTTTTTAAATTCTCCCTTGCGGTTTCTTATTATAGGAGCAAGCAGATATATGCGAGTTCCTTTTTCAAATGAAAGAATGCGATCTGTCATTTGGCTGACATTTTGGCTTTCTATAGGAAGTCCTGTCGTAGGAGAATAGGGTATACCTATTCGTGCAAATAGTAACCGCAAATAATCATGAATTTCTGTGATGGTACCAACGGTAGAACGAGGATTATGAGAGGTATTCTTCTGTTCGATAGATATTGTAGGGGATAATCCATCTATTTGATCTACATCTGGTTTTTTAATATTTCCTAAAAATTGTCGTGCATATGTAGACAAACTTTCTATATAACGCCTTTGTCCTTCAGCATGAATTGTATCAAAGGCTAGTGATGATTTTCCTGATCCGGAAACACCAGTTATTACAATCAGTTTGTTTCGTGGTAATTCTATATTTATGTTTTGAAGATTGTGTTCTCGAGCACCATAAATAGAAATATTTTTTATATTACTCATTAATTTCTTATTAAAAATATTTGTTGGAGATTATAGTAGTATTTAATATTATTATGTACGATAGGGAGAATCATTTGTAAAGTATAATAGGAAAATTGATATAAATGATTATATTGATTCTAATTTTAGAATAGATATCATTTATAGTGGATGTGGTTTTGTTGTATTAACTCTTATGAGTAGTTGAGGTGTTTTATAGATGGTAGCAAGTATCAATAAGGTTATTTTGATAGGAAATCTTGGAGCAGATCCAGATGTGCGTCATACTCAGGATGGTCGTAAGATTATTAATCTTCGTATTGCTACTTCTGACAGTTGGAAAGATCGTACTACTAACGAGCGTCGGGAAAAAACAGAATGGCATTCTGTTGTGGTTTTCGCTGAAGAGCTTTGTAAAATCATTGAACAGTATCTTAGTAAGGGATCTAAAGTATATGTAGAAGGTTCTCTTCAAACTCGTAAGTGGCAAGATCAGTCTGGAAATAATCGTTATACTACTGAAATTATTATGCGTAGCATGGTTATGTTAGATAGTAGGAAAGATGCTGCACAGTTGGTTAATGAACAAAGAAATAGTAGTAATGTAAAAGAAAATGTTGTTGAAAATTCTTATTCATCTTTACAGGGAGATAGTGTATTCTCTGATGAGCTTGACGATGAGATTCCATTTTAGTAATTCTATGTGAGAGTTTTAATTAATTAGATTTAGTTTTATTAATCTATTGGGTTTTTCTCTTGCAATATATTTTTTATATTACACAATTTTTTGTTAGTCTAATTAAGAGGATAATAAAATCCATTGACCGAGAATATTACACCCATTGATCAAGAAGAAGAAAAGGGCATAACTTCTGTTTCAATAGCAGATGAAATGCAGAGTTCTTACCTTAACTATGCAATAAACGTTATTTTAGGTCGTGCTATACCTGATTTACGAGATGGGTTGAAAGCTGTCCATCGTCGTATACTGTTTGGCATGATGAAGATGGGAGTAGAGTGGAATAAGAAATATGTGAAGTGTGCACGTATTTCAGGAGAGGTGATGGGTAAATATCATCCCCACGGTAATCTTGCTATCTACGACGCATTGGCGAGAATGGCGCAGGATTGGTCCTTACGTTTATTATTAATTGAGGGACAAGGAAATTTCGGGTCTATTGATGGAGATCCTCCGGCAGCAGAAAGGTATACTGAATGTCGTCTGCAAAGAGCAGCACATTTCTTGCTAGATGATTTAGACAAAGATACTGTCGACTTTCGTCCTAATTATGACGGCTCTTTTCAAGAGCCTGTTGTTCTTTCTGCTAAATTTCCAAATTTGCTTGTAAATGGTGCTGGTGGTATTGCCGTTGGTATGGCTACTAGCATTCCTACGCATAATTTAGGTGAAGTGATTGATGGTTGTATAGCGTTTATTGATAATCCTAATATTGATTTAGATGATTTAATGCAGATTATTCGTGGGCCTGATTTTCCGACAGGAGCTATTATTTTAGGACGTGCTGGTATTAGAAATGCTTATGCAACAGGTCGTGGATCTATTGTAATACGAGGAGTCAGTCACATAGAAAAAATATCATGTGATCGTGAACAAATTGTGGTTACCGAGATTCCATATCAGGTTAATAAGGCTGCGATGCTTGAAAAGATCGCTGAATTGGTTAGAGAAAAACGGATATTGGATATATCAGATTTGAGAGATGAATCAGATCGTCAAGGTTATCGAGTAGTTATTGAATTGAAACGCGGTGCTTCTTCTGATGTTATTTTAAATCAATTGTATCGTTATACTTCTTTACAAAGTTTATTTAGCGTTAATATGGTTGCTTTAGATGGATGTAAACCTGAACGTTTTACCCTTATAGGAATAATAAAAGCTTTCGTAGCTTTTCGTGAGGAAGTAGTAGTAAGAAGAACAAAATATTTATTAAATAAAGCACGTGATAGAGGGCATATTTTAGTAGGTCTTGCTATTGCTGTTTCTAATTTAGATGAAGTTGTACGAATTATTCGTTTCTCTCCTAGTCCAGAAGCCGCTCGTAAAGAGCTTATGCAGAGAAGTTGGGTGTCCTCTAATATTCAGGATTTGATAGATCTTATTGATGATTCAAGTTATAGGATAAAAAGTGATGGAACTATGTATCTATCAGAATTGCAGACACGAGCAATTCTAGAGATTCGTCTGGCACGATTGACTGGATTAGGTCGAAATGATATTCGTGATGAATTAAATGATCTTGGTATAGAGATTAAGGAATGTCTGGATATTTTATCATCAAGATCTCGTTTATTAAATATTATCAAGGAAGAAATGATTTTAATTAAAAATGATCTTAATACTCCTCGTAGAACAGAAATTGTAGATGGTCTGTTAGATATGGAAGATGAGGATTGTATTGTACGAGAGGATATGGTTGTAACTGTTTCGCATTTGGGATACGTTAAACGTGTGCCACTTTCTGTTTATAGAGCACAACGTCGCGGTGGTAAGGGTCGATCTGGTGTTACTATGCGTGATGAGGATTTTGTCACAGACCTTTTTATTGTTAATACACATACTCCAGTTTTGTTTTTCTCTTCTTTAGGATTTGTCTATAAAGAAAAAGTGTGGCGTTTGCCTATTGGATCTCCACAAACGCGTGGCAAGGCTTTAATTAATATTCTTTCTTTGAATCAAGGAGAACGAGTTACTACGATTATGCCTCTTCCAGAAGATGAATCAACTTGGAATAATTTATACGTTGTTTTCGCTACTAAATTTGGAAATGTTAGGCGTAATAAGCTTTCCGATTTTATTCAAGTAAATCGTAGTGGTAAAATTGCTATGAAATTAGATTCAGGAGATGAAATTCTTTCTGTTGAAACTTGTTCAGAAGAACATGATGTATTGTTAACTACTAAACTGGGAAAGTGTATTCGCTTTCCTATTACTGATATACGGGTTTTTTCAGGACGTAACTCTGTTGGAGTAAGAGGTATATTGCTATCTGAGGATGATCAGGTTATTTCTATGGCTGTTGTTCTTCATTTTGATGCGGATTATGATGAACGAGTTCTTTATATTAAACATATGGCTGCTCATCGTCGTCTTATCTCTGGTGATGAAGAAGTTGTTTCTCTTAAAAATGATTACGATTCGCAAGGGAGTATTTCAGAAGAGCGTTGTCAAGAATTACAACTAAAAGAGCAATTTATATTGACTATTTCAGAAAAGGGATTTGGAAAAAGAACTTCTTCTTATGATTTTCGTATTTCCAACCGTAGTGGAAAAGGTATTCGTGCAACTGATTTATCAAAAATGAATGAAATAGGTGCATTGGTAGCGGCTTTTCCAGTAAATGATAATGATCATATTATACTTGTTTCTGATAAAGGAACTCTTATTAGAGTGCCAGTAAATGATATTAGAATTGCTAGTCGTGCCACGAAAGGAGTTGTTATTTTTTCTACTGCGAAAGATGAAAGAGTCGTATCAGTGGAGCGTATTAGTGAAACTTTAATGGTTGATGATGGAGAAGCATCGGTATAATAAAACATTTTTATATTGTGTTTATAATGTTTTCTTTAATGGTAATGTAAGAAAATTTCTCATAAAAAATATTAAGTTATTTTAGATTCAATTTCAGCAGTGAATTTTATATTTTCTTATAAAGAAGGAATTAATCTTGAAATACTAAATTTCAATCGAATTAGGAAATATGAATTTTTTTCTATTACGGATGTTGAAAAATATTGATCAAAAATCAAGTAAGTTTTTAAAATAAATCAAAAAATATGTTTTGCGAAATAAATTTAGTCCTTCCTTTGCCTTGTTATATGATGGAATGAAAATAGATAGAAAATATAAGGATGTACAAAAGAAGAAAGATTTTGATGAACATGTAGTAGGTGAAAGATTGAAAAGTATAAGAAAAGAAAAAGGCATGACTCAGGCATAGTTTTGAAAATTATTGGGTATTGTCCGTGCTAATATCGGACGTTTTGAATCCGTGATACAAATATCAACAATAAAAAAAGCTTTGCAAATAAAAAAGGATTTAGGTAAATAATTAGATTGGTTATATTTTGGTTATGAAGATCTTATACTCGGAGAAAATCTAAGATAATCTAAATCAAATTAATCTCTGCATAAATTGATTTAACCATCAAGGTAGTTATAGCTTATATTAGGTGAATTGTTAGGTAAATGGTTTAATGATCTATTGTCTACGGGGTAATAATCATTATAAATTAAGTAAATTATCTAATAGAAGTGCAAGCTTCGATATATCTAATTTTAAATCTGGAGCAATCCCAATCAGTGCTAAATATTCTTATTCCTATGTAATGAATGAGTTAGGTACTTCTTTTGATTGGTTGTCTAATGGCATTAAAATAGATAGAAAATACGAAGATTTACAAAGAAAAAAGTATTTGATGCTCAGGTAATAGATAATAGGTAAAAGGTTAAAAGAAATAAGAAAATCGAAAGGCATGACTCAAATAGAGTTCGAAAAATTATTGCTAATTATGAATAGTTTAATGGTTATATTACATGAAAAATAGCAAGGAAAAGAATTCAAAGATTTATATCTTTGAATAATGATCATACAATGTAAGTATATTAATCAGATGTTTTATTTAGATTATTAATAGGTTTAAACATATTTATTTTTTATCATCTTTTATTATTCAATATTATTTTACTTTTACATATAAAATTAGTGATAATATAGTTTTGTATAGAGCTTTATTGTATTTTAATAGATGATATCTATTTTAATTCTATTTTATAAATAAATAACATTTTTATAAATGTGGTTTTAAAAAAGGATTGATTATATGATGAAAAAAGCTGTTTATACAGGATCCTTTGATCCAATTAATAATGGTCATATGGATGTAATTATTCAATCTCTTTCTTTTGTTGAAGAGATAGTGATAGCTATTGGTTGTAATTATATGAAACATAATTCCTTTCTATCTATTAAAGAGCGTTCCGAATTGATCATGAAATCTGTTTTTTATTTGATTCCAGATAGCGTTGATAGAGTTTCTATTATATCTTTTGATGGATTAGCAGTTAATTTAGCAAAAGATATTTCTGCTCAAGTGATAGTTCGTGGATTAAGAGATATGACGGATTTTGATTATGAAATGCGAATGACATCAGTCAATCGTCGTCTTTGTCCAGAAATTGCAACTATTGCTCTTTTTGCTAAAGAATCTTCTAGATATGTAACGTCTACTTTAATTCGTCATCTTATTTCAATAGATGCGGATATAACATCTTTTGTTCCATATCCTGTTTGTGATTTCTTAAAAAATCGTCGTAAGATATGTTGTTGAATATTTATTTTATACATTTTTATCTGAAATAATTTTTCTCAATCATATTTTGTCGATTTAAATCAATAAAAAAATATCTAATTAAATGCATTCCTTTTATTTTCCCCATTTTAAAAATATTTATATAGTTATGATCTTTTATAGAAAAAATATTTAATTTTTATCCTATATTTAATAATTAAGTAATTAATATTATCTGGATTTTTTATTATTTATATTACACCTTATTCTATTTTAAGAATCAATCATTTTATGAAGCTTGGATTCCTAGTCGCATTCTATTATCCCTTGGGTATATATTTCAGACTGAGATACTGGTTTTCCACATGTAGCCATGGAAAATGTTTCGTGCCTTTCTCTTATGTTGTGCGAGTAGGGTGGGGTAAAAAGAGTACGAACTACGTGAGTATATTTCTTGTTTTCTGATTTAGAAACAATTTCCTAAATTATATAGAGAATTGGTATGCATTAATATTCTTCCTATCTCCTGATTAGCAAATAATATTTTTCATTTCATTGGCAGGTATAATCTCAAGGATATCCATGAAATAATCAGACAATTCAAATGTTACAATAGTTCCGATTTTTTGGATCTGAATAGAGAAGATATTATTCTTTAGATGTTGGTAGCCAAGCTTTACAAGTTATCAGAGACTTGCAATCCTTTTAGCAATATGTAACTAGGAATATTCCCGATTCTCCAACAGTTAGTTCCTGAATTCCTGTATATCTTAATCTTAACTATACAAGGTTCAAAGCCATCGGTTTTGTATTTTTACTTCTCTATGCGAACTAATACAAGGATTGATATCAATATATTCTTTTGTATGTGTGTATCGATAAACAAAAACAAGCATTGCAGCAATGAATTGAATATCACTTTCTGGAGTATCTTGACGATCTTCTAGACCTAAAATTATATGTTTTGGCGTGATTTTCTTGTATTCAAAATATCCTGACTTTTAAATTTTTTTTAGAAATAGGCATCATAGCTCTTTTTGAGTTGACAGTTAAATTAGCTAAATGGGAACTTGATATTGATGGTTTCAATGTTCTTGAGGGCTTTTAATCTCAGTATTTTTTAATATGATTAGGTCTTATGGGGTATAAGAGAACGCTTATTAATAAAAGCCTCATTTCAACATTAAGTACTTTCGAACAGGAAATAATCTCTTGTATTTTTTGTGCATACAAACAAAATTATGTATAAAAGACGAATTTGGTGTTTCTATCTACATTTTTATGTCGTTTATTATGTGGATTAGTTATTTTGATGAAGTTTGCCTCAGGTTGTTATCTGCAATTCCTGTATTGAATTACTGATAGGTTTAGTATCTGGATTAGTATTATTTAACTAATTTATTTTGCTTATATATTATTGCTTTAATTTTTAGCATTTTTTAAATATCTTTTAAAGAATTAAATTTGTAGTTTTATGATACTCGATATATTAGATTACTAAAATACGAAGGAGAAATGTAATTATGATGGTGAAAGAGTTTGATTTTGATATTCCATCTTCTAGAATTGCATTAAGACCTGTATCTCCACGAGATAGTGCACGTCTTATGGTTGTGCATCCAAATTTATCTGGTAATACAATAATTTACGATCATTTAGTATCTGATCTTCCTTTTTTTTTGAATTCTAATGATGCAATTGTATTTAACAATACTAAGGTTATCACAGCACAATTAAGAGGGATAATATGCAATGTAAATAATAATAAAGAAACGTCTATATCTTGTACTTTGCATATGCGTTTTTCTTCTAATAGTTGGAGTGCTTATGCTTTTCCAGGTAAAATAATTAAAAAAGGAGATATACTTTATTTTTTTTCTCGAGATAAACAACATAGATTAGAGGCTACTGTTACAGAAAAGTGGGATACAGGAGAAATCTTACTAGTTTTCCCTATTTCTGATATAGAACTAGAAAAACAAATATCTCTAGTTGGAACTATACCATTACCACCTTATATTGTGCGTAAACGTCCTATAGATGAACGTGATTATGTCGATTATCAAACTACATATGCTAAAATTAAGGGTTCAGTAGCAGCACCGACAGCTGGTCTTCATTTTACCTCTAATCTTTTATCAAGGCTTATTTCTATTGGTATTGAAGTATATTTTGTAACTTTACACGTTGGTGCAGGAACTTTTATGCCAGTAAGAGTAAAAGATACTGATGATCATATTATGCATAGTGAAGTGGGTTTTATAGATATAATAACAGCAAAATCGTTAAATGCTGTTAAAGCTCGAGGAGGGCGTATCGTTGCAGTTGGAACTACATCATTACGTCTTTTAGAAACTGCAACAACAGAAGATGGTATTATAATGCCTTGGTCTGGATCTACTAATATTTTTATAACACCAGGATATTGTTTCCGTGCTGTTGATGTGTTGATTAGTAATTTTCATTTGCCAAAATCAACTTTATTAATGTTGGTATCGGCATTCTGTGGGATAGAAGAAACAAAAAAAATATACCAACATGCTATTTTAAATGCGTATCGTTTTTATTCATACGGTGATGCGAGTTTGCTATTTAAAAAACAGTAATTTTTCATTAAATGATAGATCAATAAAAATATTTTTAAAACTTATAAAATATATTATGATTTGTAAATTTTATTGATATTCTAATACTATTTTCATAGTATTGATAAGAAAATAAGAAATTGTTATTAATATTTCGCTCTTCTTCTGTTTTAAAATAATGTTGATGCAATAATATAAATATTATTGTTTTCCTTTTTAGAAATGTATTTGATGTGAATAAAGATTTTATCTTTAATATTAAATCGTTTAGTGATAGTGCTCGTGTTGGTGAAATTATTACTCCTAGAGGTATTATTAGAACGCCAGCATTTATGCCTGTTGGTACTTCTGGAACTGTTAAAGCAATGTACCTTGATCAAGTTAGTGATTTAGGTGCAGATGTAATTTTAGGGAATGCTTATCATCTAATGTTACAACCTGGTGCTGAGCGTATTGCTCGTTTGGGTGGATTACATAAATTTATTCGTTGGTCTAAGCCAATATTGACGGATTCAGGTGGTTTTCAAGTTATGTCTCTTTCAAAATTATGTTCTATTAATGAACAAGGGGTGAGTTTTAGGAGTCATATTGATGGTAGTTTATATAATGTTTCTCCAGAAGAATCTGTTCACATTCAAAATCTTATTGGGTCTGATATACAAATGCAGCTTGATGAATGTCTAGCGCTACCTGCCGAGGATAGAGAGTTAAAACGTGCTATGGAATTATCATTGAGATGGGCTGAAAGATCTCTTGTAGCATTTGGTAATCAACCTGGTAAAGCTTTGTTCGGTATTGTTCAGGGTGGTGATAATATTAATTTACGAACTTTTTCTGCCGAGCGTTTAAAAGAATTAAACCTTAAGGGTTATGCTGTTGGTGGTTTGGCAGTTGGTGAGCCAAAAGAGATGATGTTGTGTATTTTATCAAATGTTCTGCCTATATTACCCGTTGAAAAACCACGTTATTTGATGGGGGTTGGTACACCAGATGATATTTTAAAAGCAGTAAGTTATGGAGTAGATATGTTTGATTGTGTCATGCCTACTCGAGCAGGACGACATGGTTTATCTTTTACTCGTTTTGGTAAAATAAATTTGCGTAATGCAAGGCATACTGATGATATGCGTCCTTTAGATGAAGAGTCTAATTGTCCTGCATTACGTGATTATTCTCGTGCTTATTTGCATCATCTTTTAAGAGTTAATGAATCTTTAGCAGGTATGATTCTTTCTTGGGCAAATCTTTCCTATTATCAAGATCTAATGAGTGGAATAAGAAACGCTATTGCAGAAGATCGTTTTGTAGATTTTACGATGCAAACGCAAGAAAATTGGGAAAAAGGAGATATTCCTCCTATATTTTAATAAGAAAAATATAATTATTGCCATTGAAAACATTTGATTTATTTTTTGTAGCTATGACATATCATTTGTATTTTGTGCATATTCATGTAATACCGTTGATCCAAAAACGCTTTCAAATGACTGGCGAATAATTGTGTCTATGTATTCTATTGAATAATGATAACCTAGTTCCTTTAAACTAGTCACTCCATGTTGATGGATACCACAAGGAATAATTCCAGTATAATGGCTTAGATCTGGAGAAATATTTAACGAAAATCCGTGGAAAGATATCCATTTTCGTATTCGGATTCCAATAGCAGAAATTTTTTCTTCAATGGGTATCTTTTTTTTCCCCATAATATTATCTGATTTCATTACCCAAATTCCAACACGATCTTCACGTCTTTCACCAACTATATCTAATTTGCTGAGAGTTCGTATGATAACTTCTTCAATAGCTGTAATAAAACAACGTAAATCTTTTCTTCGTTTTGCAAGATTAAGCATTATATAAACAACACGTTGTCCTGGTCCATGATAAGTATATCCACCACCACGTCCTGAAGAGTAAATAGGAAAACGTTTTGCATTCAATAAATCTCGGGAATCAGCACTTGTTCCGCTGGTATAGAGAGGAGGATGCTCTATAAGCCAAACTAGTTCTTCTGCATCTCCTGAATGAATGAGCTGCACTTCACGTTCCATAATAATTTGAGATTCTTCGTAAGAAACAGGGTGCCGAGTTATCCACCAACGAATGGGCGGCAAATTATTCGTATAAAATATTGATGTATCGAGAGAGTTTCTTGACAATAACTTCATAAATAAACCACTTTTGGTGCGGTCGAGAAGACTCGAACTTCCACAGGTTTCCCTACAGCGACCTCAACGCTGCGCGTATACCAATTCCGCCACGACCGCTTTTTTTTACATACTAAAACCAACTAACAGAATATTTATTTGTATACAACATTCTAATTATATATAACTTTTATGACGCTTCATCTAAAGATTTTATACTATCCAACATGTGTTTAAATTATAAAGGAAATATAATGATAGAAAGAAATTATTATTTATAAATATTTCATATAATAATTTACACCATATTACTATTAAAGAACAAGGACTATTCAATCAATAATAACAAGATTAGAAAACATGAGTTGTTTCTACGTTTGTTTTATCATAGTTATTGCTATTGTATTGAAAAATGATTTGGATAATTAATAGTTGTATTGTCAGGATTTATATTTTAAATACTATGATTTTTTTATCGATAGTATTTTATTTAGAGAATTGCAAAATATGATAAATAAAAAACATATTATTTTAATTATTATTATATTGATATTTGGTATTATTTTATCTTTTTATTTTAAACATCAAAAAGTTTTTGTTCCTCAAAATTACATTTTACCGTTTTCTGAAAAAAGTGTATGGAAATGGAAAGATGATGTTACTTTTTCTAAATGTAATGAAAATGAACAGGCGATCAGTATTTGTCTTATTGAACTTATTAAAAAAACAGGAGGCAGCAAAGATGCATTACAAGCTGCCGAGTTTTTAGCAAAAGAAAAAGAAGATAATCCAGCATACATATCTTCATATCGTAAAGAAGGATTAGTAGGTCTTGTAGAGGTTGAATATCCATATAGAGCTAATTCAACTACTGGCACTCTCCTTATTCCTGCTGTTGGTGATCATATTATTTATGTTGATGATGATATTAATATTGACAATATTTACAAATCTTCTTCTATTACGAAGGAATTCGCATTAAAGAACCCAAATATTGATCCTTATATTCCAGGTATGTTTATAAAAAGTAATCACAATGATAAATTTATAGAATTAATTTTTTCATATCCTTTGAGAAATTGTCATTCATGCCAAGACATTGCTTTTATCTATATTACATACCAATTTACGCTTGAAGGTGCATATATTGGAAAAAAAATATCTAGTATTTCATATCCTTGAAAAAAATAATATTTTTTACGATAGAGAAATTATGTACTACATCATAATACTTTTATAGTATGGAAATATTTATAGTAAAATATTTTCTATACATGTAATTTATAAAGAAGGATAAACTAATTATGATAGTAAAAAAATATATTCATTATTGATGGTATTATTATCTTGTTATTGTATATCGTCGTGTGATTTTTTTTGCATCTCAAATAATAATATTATATAACCTCACCAATTATCTATTGATTGGTTATTACTGACGTATAATATTATTTTCTGAACATTCTCTTACCTTCTACTGAAAAAACGCAGATAAAGCATAGTATTGTTATTATAAAAAATCCGATAGTTATAGGATAAGTTGTGCCATTAAACGATTGTCCTATTATTATTCCTATAATTGTACATATTATTGTATTAGTAAATCCAAATACAGATGATGCTGTCCCGGCTAAATGTGAAAATGGTTCCATAGATATACTACTAAAATTACAATTTATTAATCCAAATTGAAAATATGTTAAAAAGAAAAGTATTATGAATGCTAAGAGATTTATATGATTTGAAGTATTGATTTGTATTAAAAGCCATAATCCTGTAATTATAAGAAGAACAAGTAAAGAATAATGTGATACTATCCTCACGCTAAACTTTTCAATTAAGTGAGAGTTAGCAAAAGAGGCAAAAGAAATGGCAATTCCACCAATGGCAAAGGCTATAGGAAATAAATTACCCAAATTATAGATTTCTCCATATATTTGTTGTGAAGAATTTACAAATCCTAATATTGCTCCCATAATTAAGCTATTAGCAATATTATATAATGTAGAAACGCGATTTTTTAATATAAGAGAAAAGCTATGAAAAATAAGAGATAAATTTAAAGGTCGTACGTCGTGAGGAGTTAACGTCTCTGGGAAACGTATGTAATACCAAAGAGTTATGAAAGCAGTGACTACCCCCATACAAATAAAAACACCCATCCAATGACCTGATAAAAAAATTGTGGCTTGTCCTATACCAGGTGCTAATATTGGCATAATCATAAAGATCATTATAGCTATAGATAAGACTTTTGCCATCTCAGATCCATCATAAACATCACGAATAATTGAAATAGTAATAATACGTGGAGCAGCTCCTCCTATTCCTTGAATAAAACGCATAAAAAGCATTCCAGAAAATGAATCGATAACCACTATGACTAATGTAGAGATTATATATATAATTAATCCTATCATCATAACAACTTTGCGACCAAAACGATCTGATAAAGGTCCGTAAAAAATTTGAGCTATTCCATAACCTATAAGATAAAAGGATATTAAGTGTTGTCTATAGTTTTCATTACTTAGTTTTAAAAAACTACTAATTTGAGATAGGCATGGAAGTATTATATCTATTCCTAGAGAATTAATACCCATCAACATTGCTATAACTATTACAAATTCATTATGACTAATATTTGCATTTTGTAATTTTGGGGGAAGTTGGTGTTTCACCGCACTATTCTTTCATAATTGATAGAAGTACTTAGAATATTACATCTATTTGTAATATTTTTTACCTATTATTTTATTAATATTTCTTATATTCTATTTACACTTAAGATTTTGTGAAGTTCTCCAGATTCAAACATTTCACATACTATATCACAACCTCCAATAAAATTACCTTTTACATATAGTTGAGGAATAGTAGGCCAATTTGAATATTCTTTTATGCCTTGTCTTAATTTTTCATCTACAAGCACGTCTATTCCTTTATAAGATGTATTAAAGCTATCGAGAATTGCCACTACTTTTCCAGAAAAGCCGCAACGTGGGAATTCAGGTGTACCTTTCATAAATAAAACAATATCATTTTCTTTGATTTCATTTTGAATCATTTTATTGCTATCTAAAATATTATTCATATTCCTTGTACTCCGTTTTATTACTATAGAATCCAACTAAATTTTTATTCCTAAATAAAACAATATTCTATTGATCTGAATTATGATTATTTGGAACTGATGTTTTAATGGAAAGAGCATGAAGATCATTCCCCATTTTCTTTCCTAAAGCAGCATATACCATTTGGTGTTGTTGTATGCGACTTTTGCCACGAAACTCTTCGGAAATAATTTCTGCAGCGTAATGATTGCCATTTCCTGTTAGATCTTTGATAATAACAACGGATTTAGGTATTTCTTTTTTAATAAATTTTTCTATTTCTTGTGGATCCATCGACATTTTTCACCTCTTATATTTAAGGATTTAAACAGTTGATTCATTCATAAATTCGGGAAACCAAGATTCATATTTTGTTTGTAATGTTTCAACAGATATATTGAGTATTTTATGAATATATAAAAAAGCATCACTTGATACTTTCCCTAAGTATCGAAAAGGAATTTTGTTATTATTAGCATTTGAAATTACTGAATCCTTAATTTCTGGGGGAATGCATATTACATAACGTCCTTGATCTTCTCCAAAGAGAAAAGGTATTGGATCTTTTTCTGTAGGCAACATAATATTCATTCCTTTTTTAGAGAATATTGCCATCTCTGCCAGAGCAATTAATAGTCCTCCCGTAGATATATCATGGCATGCTGTTATAATATTTGAATTAATCATGGAAAGAACAAAATTTCCGTGACATTTTTCTAATTGACAATCAACTTTTGGAGGAGGTCCTATATCACAAGAAGCACATTCAAGGCTATACATCGAACAATCAAGATGATTACCATCATTGCCGATCATAAAGATAAGATCATTTTCACGAGCACTTCCAATTCTCGTCATCAGTGATAAATCAGGAATAATTCCAACTCCAGCTATGGTTGGGGTAGGGAATATAGATTTTCCGTTTGTTTCATTATAAAAAGATACATTACCTGAAACTATTGGCATCTCTAATATTTGACAAGCTTCTCTCATACCTTTGATAGAATGCACAAATTGCCCCATTATTTCTTCTTTTTCAGGATTTCCAAAGTTAAGATTATCAGTTATAGCTAGTGGTTTTGCTCCAGTTGCTATAATATTTCGCCAACATTCAGCAACTGCCTGTTTTGTTCCTTCAAAAGGATCTGCTTTCACATAACGTGGTGTTACATCAGAAGAAAAAGCAAGAGCTTTAGTTTCGTGTCCTTCTACGCGTATGACTCCAGCATCTCCGCCTGGAAACTGTATAGAATTTCCTTGAATAATTGTATCGTATTGTTCATATACCCATCTTCTTGAAGATAGATTAGGAGAAGACAAAAGTTTGAGAAGACTACAAGTATAGTCTTCCTTAGAATAAAGTAGTGTTGGATCAGAAGGTGGAATACTAATAGGTTCACACCATATTCTATCATATTCTGGTGATTTATCGCTTAAAGCTTTGATAGGAAGACTTGCAACTTCTTCATTACGATGAAAAACTCGAAATATCATGTCATCGGTTGTTGTACCAATAATTGAGTAATCAAGTCCCCATTTATTTAAAATATCATTTGCTTCCTTTTCCTTTTTAGGATTTAGAATCATTAGCATACGCTCTTGACTCTCTGAAAGCATCATTTCATAAGCAGTCATTCCTTCTTCGCGTATTGGTACTTTATCAAGATCAAGTTTAATACCAAGATTTCCTTGACTTCCCATTTCTACTGCGGAGCATGTTAGTCCTGCTGCTCCCATATCTTGAATTGCGACTACAGCGTTTGTTTTCATTAGTTCTAGACATGCTTCTAATAAACATTTTCCTGTAAATGGATCACCTACTTGAACGGTAGGACGCTTTTCATTAATATTTTCTCCAAATTCTTCTGAAGCCATTGAAGCACCACCTATTCCATCACGACCGGTTTTAGCTCCTAAATAGACGATAGGTAGACCTATACCTTTGGCTTTTGAAGAGAAAATTGCATCAGTTTTAGCAAGTCCAGCAGCAAAGGTATTAACTATAATGTTATCATTATAACAAGGAAGGAATTCAACTTCTCCTCCTACTGTTGGAACACCAAAAGAATTACTATATCCTGCTATACCTTCTACTACTCCAGATAACAACTGTTTTGTTTTATGATGATGAATAGAACCAAATCTCAATGAATTCATAGCAGCAACTGGTCGTGCACCCATTGTAAAAATATCACGTAGAATTCCTCCTACACCTGTTGCAGCTCCTTGATATGGCTCAATATAAGAGGGATGATTATGGCTTTCCATTTTGAAAACAATACAATCACCATCTCCTATATCAACAACGCCAGCATTTTCTCCAGGACCTTGGATAACATGTTTTCCAGTAGTAGGTAGGGTTTTTAGCCATTTCTTTGAAGATTTATAGGAACAGTGTTCATTCCACATTGCTGATATAATGCCTATCTCTGTCAATGTTGGTTGTCTTTTGAGAATATGTAATATTATATCATATTCATTTTTTTTAAGACCATGTACAGCAAAAATTTTAGGTATAAGATTAGATTCAGTAGGCATTAGTTGTTACGCAATCTTGATTAAAAATTAAAATAATTTAAATTACAGCGACGATAACTTATATTTTGTAAATTTAAAATTTTTATCACGTGTACTAAACTAATTAGATAGTGCACATATGTTATGTAAGGCAACATCTCTCTATATACAATAGGTTTATAATATATAATAAGAGACAGGTAAACATAATCTTCGTTCTATAAAAAAAGCAAACTTAGGAATAGATTTTTCACTACCATATTCTGTGTTTCATACAACGTATATAACATTAAAATTTATTTTTTATAAATTTATGAATTAATTCACATAATTTATTTTATATATTTTTACCTTTTAAGTGATAAGGGATGTAAAAATACCAGTACCATCTTTTCCTCCATGGATTTCTTCTATCATGTTTTCTGGATGAGGCATCATTCCTAATACGTTTCCTTGTCGGTTCATAATACCAGCTATGTTGTTTAGTGATCCATTGGGATTTGTTTTGGATGCATAGCGAAATACAACTTGATTATTTTTTTCTATTTCATCTAATGCTTTTGCATCTATGAAATAATTTCCATCGTGATGGGCAACTGGAAGTTTAATAACTTCGTTCATTTTATAAGACTTGGTAAATTCCGTGTTAGAATTAGAAACTTCTATTAATATTTGTTTACAAATAAATTTCAATGAAGAATTACGCATAAGGATTCCAGGAAGTAATTTTAATTCTACAAGAATTTGAAATCCATTACATATTCCAAGAACTTTTACTCCTTGTTGTGCTTTTTTCTTTACTGCTTGCATAACTGGAGTACGTGCAGCTATTGCTCCGCAACGAAGATAATCACCATAAGAAAATCCACCAGGAATAATAATAAGATCTACATCTGGAATATCAATATCATATTGCCAAACTAAAACTGGCGATTGTTTGATTATTTTTTCTATGGCCTTAATCATATCTCTATCGCGATTCAGACCAGGAATCTGTACTATAGCCGTTCTCATAGATATTTCCAAAAAGATATGAATAATAATTTATTTAGATTAATAACAATAACATTGTCTATGTTCTAAAAGTGATTGTTTATTAATGAAGAATTATTATAGTGATGTTTTTAAATCAAGGAAATTCAATATATTATATTTTGATTATTTTAGGATTTTGATATCGTAGTCTTCGACAACAGGATTAGCAAGAAGGTTCTCACAGATGGAATTAAGTTCTTTTTTTGCGACATCATAATTTGTTTCATTGATTTCTATGTCAAAGATTTTTCCTTGGCGAATTTTATTAATATTATTAAACCCAATGTTCGAAAGGGCGGTTTTTAACGCTTTTCCCTGAGGATCAAGGACATCTTTTTTAAGCTTAACGGTAACGTTTGCTTTTATCATAGATATATTTTCCTTTTTTTACTTCTTATTTAAAATCAGAGTTGTTTTGAGTGCTGGTTGATTTTTTTTAAATATTCCTAAACGACGAGCAACTTCAGAGTAGCCTTCTATTAATTTATTACTATTTCTGCTAAAACGTTTTTTATCACATTCTTCTTGTTTGCTAATATCCCACAAGCGACAGCAATCGGGAAAAATCTCGTCTGATAGTACTATACGTACGACATCGCTATCAAAAAGACGTCCACATTTAATGCTAAAGTCTACAACTTGAATATTAATTCCTAAAAAAAGACCTGTAATAAAATCATTGATACGAAGACTTAAAGATGTTATCTCATCTATTTCAGATTGAGTAGCCCAGTTAAAAGCTGTTATATGTTCTTCAGATACTAATGTCTTTTTATATAAGTCGGGTTGATAATAAAACTCAACAATAGGTCTAGGCAGTGATAAACCTTCGGGCATATTTAGTCTTTTAGCCAAAGATCCTGCAATAGTATTACGAACAGTTATTATTAGAGGAATCATTTCCACATCACGAATCAACTGTTCTCGCATGTTTATTCTGCGAATAAAGTAATGTGGAATACCAATTTTATTGAGTTGCATAAACATGTGTTCAGATATTCTATTGTTCAAAACACCTTTCCCATTTAGTATTGTGCATTGTGAATTATTTTCGACACTATCATCTTTAAAAAATTGGATAAGAGTGCCAGGTTCAAGTCCTTCATAAACAATTTTGTTTTTTTCTTCATAAATGGGATTTTGTGCTCTCATCCATCCTCTCTTTCAACCACTAACATAATTTTTTTTTATGCTGAAAGTGATATAAATTTTTTTCGTAAATTAATCAAATCTGTAATTATCGTAAGAATTTTTCCTTTAAGATATCCGAAAAACACGTTCAAAAATGGTATCTACGTGTTTAGTATGATATTTATAGTCAAATTTATCACATATTTCTTTCTCGGATAATACTTTGCGTATATCATTGTCTGCAAGTAATTCATCTAGAAACATGGTTCCATTTTGCCAAACTTTCATGGCATTACGCTGAACTAATTGATATGCTTCTTCTCTTGATATTCCAACTTGCGTTAATGCTAAAAGAATACGCTGGGAATAGATTAATCCTCTAAGTTGTTCAGTATTTTTTTTCATGTTATCAGGATAAATAACCAATTCTTCTATGATATTTTTTAATCGGTTGAGCGCAAAATCAAGATGTATTGTCGAATCGGGTCCTATGACTCTTTCAACAGAAGAATGTGATATATCTCTTTCATGCCAAAGAGTTACGTTTTCCATAGCTGGAATAACGTTAGATCGTATTAATCTAGATAATCCTGTTAAATTTTCAGTTAGTATAGGGTTTCGCTTATGAGGCATAGATGAAGAGCCTTTTTGTCCAGGATGGAAAAACTCTTCTACTTCAAGAATCTCAGTACGTTGAAGATGTCTTATTTCTGTAGCTATTCTTTCTATAGAAGAAGCAACAACCCCTAGTATTGAAAAATACATAGCATGTCTATCGCGAGCAATAATTTGTGAAGATATAGTATCTTCTTTCAAACCCATAGCTTTTGCAACATGTTGTTCAACATATGGTGGTATGTTTGAAAATGTACCAACAGATCCGGAAATAGCGCATATCGCTATTTCTTCTCGAGCCATAATAAGTCGCTTGCGAGAACGAGAAAATTCTGCATAGGCCATTGCTAATTTTAGACCAAATGTCGTAGGTTCTGCATGTATTCCATGAGATCTTCCTATGGTTATTGTATGTTTATGTTCGAAAGCACGTTTTTTTAAGCTATCTAGTAATTGATCGATATCTTCTAATAGAATATCGGTAGATCTCATCAATTGGATACTAAAGCATGTATCAAGGATATCTGATGAAGTCATGCCTTGGTGAATAAAACGTGCATCTGGACCTATTATTTCAGCAAGATGTGTCAAAAAAGCTATTACATCATGTTTGATTATTTCCTCAAGCTTAGCAATTCGATCTACATTAAAAACTGCATTTCTTCCTTTTTCCCAAATATTTTTGGCTGCTTCTTTTGGAATAATGCCGAGTTTAGCTAAGGCATCACAAGCGTGTGCTTCTATTTCAAACCATATTCTAAATTTTGTTTCAGGGGACCATAAATTGGTCATTTTAGTTCTGGAATAACGAGAAATCATATTTTAAACCAATTAAATTATAACCAAACCATTCGTAAATTTCATAAAAATATAAAAGGCATGTAGTTTTTTTGAAACCATACAAATATTAATGATTTAGTAGATGGATAAATTTATCGTATTAATTAAATCATACGAAGGGATGTTAACATACAAAATATCAAATTTAATAAGTATGCTTTTTGCTATTACCAACTAATGGGAAATAAATCTTATTTAAGAATAGAAATAATCTATCCATTAATCAATTGTTAATGCAGATTTTTTAAATTCATTTAAACGCTCTTCATAAGATATTTCTCCTTTTTGATTAAAAAAAGATGATCCTGTTACAAAAAAATTAGCTCCTGCTTGTGCTAAATACTTAATGTTTTTAGATGTAACTCCTCCGTCAACCTCGAGAGAAATAGGGCGTTTACCAATCAAGGACTTCGCTTGTCTAATTTTTGGTATTGTAGATTCAATGAGTTTTTGTCCGCCAAACCCAGGATTAACCGTCATGATTAAAATCATATCAATTTCATCTATATAATTATTAAGTATTGAAATTGGTGTTTCAGGATTTACTGCTACTCCTCCTTTTTTACCCATTGAATGTATAATTTCTAACGAACGCCGTATATTAGGGGAAGATTCTGCATGAAAAGTTATTATGTCACATCCAGAATTTGCAAAAAATTTTATATGATAGTCAATAGATGATACCATCAAATGACAATCAAATAAAGCATTGCTGTAAGATCTCAATGACTTAATTACATCTGCTCCAAAAGAAATATTAGGAACAAAGCAACCATCCATAACATCAAAGTGAATCTGCCTAGCACCTGCTTTGGTTATATCAGAAATCTCTTCACCTAAACGAGAGAAATCTGCTGCAAGAATAGATGGTACTATCTGAATCGATGAAATCACTATGAAAAAAATTTTCCAATCACATTCCAAAGTACAAGTACAACCCCGATTGTGACATAAAAATATATAATCTTACAATAATTAGTCTTTATCTTAGAAGAATAAATTTTATCATACTCTGGATTGTATTGTTGTACTGTACGTTTTAATCTAAACATTTTTTCCTTTGAATAACTTAAAAAATTATTATTTTATAAATTGATGTTAAATATTTTATTATCGTTTTATATATCATATCTTTTTCATTATCTTCTATTATGGTGATATAATCATAGCAACGTATTCTATAATATTTATTAGAAATTCACATCATTTTTTATATTTAATTCAATTATATGTTTACAAAGATCAATTTGGTCAAGATTCTGATTTTTATCTGATGTAATTAAAATTTGTTTTTTTATACATATATTTTTATTTTATTTTACAAGAAATAGCAAAACATAATTTATTTTTTACTGACTCGCGGACTGACTGATAATATATTTGTTTATAATCATGTCAACTATTTATTTTTTTGATTGAAAAAAATTATTATCCTTCGGATATCATTTCAGTCAAAATATACGTAGTTTCTGTAAAATAATATTCAATGTAAAGTATAAATTTATACTTATATTACAAATGTAATTATCATAAGTTTTGATTAAATGAAAATAAAAAAGATGTATTGTGATTCTTCAGCAATCTTCTCAGAAAAGAGGAATTAAATGAATAACTTTGATGATATTCCTAATGATATAGATGTTTTGGAGTATGACGTTGTTATTATAGGAGCTGGTCCAGCAGGATTATCATCAGCGATTCGGTGCAAACAAATCAATCCTCATTTGTCTGTGGTTATTTTAGAAAAGTCATCAGAAGTTGGATCTCACATTCTTTCAGGTGCAATTATTGATCCCATTGGAATAGACAGTCTATTACCAGGTTGGCGTGAAGAAAAGATACATCCTTTTACCACTGTTGTAAAAAAAGATATTTATTGGTTTTTAAATTCTTGGAGATCAATACAGATACCAGATTTTTGTTTTCCAGATTTTATGAGCAATAAGGGAAATTATGTTGTTTCTTTGAGTAGGGTATGTAGCTGGTTGAAGAATAAGGCTGAAGAACTCGGTGTAGAAATATATTGTGGTTTTACTGCTACTGGTTTTTTTTATGGAAAAAAAGAAGAAGTTCGTGGTGTTTTTACAGGTGAAAAGGGTAAAAATTATGATGGAACATTAGGGAAAAAATATATTTCTCCTATGTTATTGTTAAGTAAATATGTCTTAATAGGAGAAGGAGCATGTGGTTATCTAACTAAAAAGATAATAGAACGTTATTCCTTGATGGATGGACGTCAACCACAAAAATTTGGTCTTGGTGTTAAGGAATTATGGAAAATAAAACCTCAACATTATACTAAAGGTCTTGTTATTCATAGCATTGGTTGGCCACTTGATAAGAGTAATTCTGGAGGTGGATTTATTTATCATTTTGATAATAATCTAGTATCGGTGGGTTTTGTTGTACATCTTGATTATCGCAATCCTTGGATATCAGTTTATGAGGAATTACAGCGTTTTAAAACACATCCAAATATTAGAGTAATGTTTGAAGAAGGAGAACGTTTGGAATATGGAGCACGTGTTATCAGTGAAGGAGGATGGCAATCTGTTCCAAAACTTTCTTTTCCAGGAGGAAGTTTAATTGGTTGTGCAGCAGGTTTTGTTAATCTTATTCGCATTAAAGGATCTCATAATGCAATTCTTTCTGGAATTTTAGCAGCAGAAAAAATTGTTGATCGCTTGTCTTTTGGTTGTAAAAATGATGATCCCATAGAAATTGAAGACTCTTGGCGTAGAACGTATATTGGTAAAGATTTATGGATTGTAAGAAATATTAAACCATTTTTATCACGTTTTGGGATGATAATAGGATTTTCTTTGGGATTGATAGATATATGGATTCAAAAAATTTTAGGTTTTTCTTTTTTTGGTACGTTGAAACATCATAGAATGGATTATTCTTCTTTAGAATCTTCTTCCAAATATAAGAAGATTGATTATCCTAAACCTGATGGAAAATTGACTTTTGATATTATGTCTTCTCTTTTTTTAGCAAAGATAAAATATGTAAAAGAACAACCTATACATCTCTTTATAAAAGATAAAAATTTGCAAAAAAAATCAGAATTAAAAATATACTCTGGACCTTCTATGCGATATTGTCCAGCTAAGGTATATGAATGGCAAGAAAACAATGGTGAAAATAATTATATCATACATTCACATAATTGCATTCACTGTAAAGCATGTGTTATCAAAGATCCCAATCAGAATATTGAATGGAATCCTCCTCAAGGTGGCGATGGTCCATTTTATTTAGATATGTGATTTATATTTTGTTTTAACTTTTTATTGATTAATAAAAGTATTATCAATAAAATATCACGATATTCTTTATTTGTTTTGTAATTATTTTTTTACTATGATTCAATTACTGTAGTTTGTAATTTATGTATTGTATAAATTAATTGACAAATAATTGTTTTTTGCAATATACCAGTTGCTATGAATTCTATTAACATACCTTTTTTTCGTTTTGCACATGCGCATGATATTCCTCTTCCACAATATAAGACGAGCGGATCTTCAGGCATGGATTTGTTTGCTGCTTTGCCAAAAGATGAGCCAGTTCAGTTATCTCCAGGGATGCGTTTTTTATTCCCATCAGGATATGCTATTTCAATACCACCTGGTTATGAGGGACAAATAAGACCCCGTTCTGGATTAGCATTGAATCATGGTATTTCATGTTTGAATTCTCCTGGAACAATAGACAGTGATTATTTAGGTGAGATTAAGATATTATTGATTAATCTTGGTCAAGAGAATTTTTTAATTACTAGAGGCATGCGCATTGCTCAATTAGTTGTAGCAAATTATACGCTTATACATCCTGAGCTTGTATTAGAATTCCCAATGAAAGCAAACGAAAGAAATAACCAAGGCTTCGGTTCGACAGGACTCTATTGAAAATAATTTTGATATCTTTAAAATCATATTATAATATAAATTATAATTAATCTTGTTATATTTTTCTTTATAGTCCTTCAGTCAACGTTAAGTCCTTGATATTATAGTATTTTTATTTTTCCGCACTTTTTTATTGTTTTCGGAGTTAATTGAGGCAGAAATCACTTTAGAAGCATGGATTACTAAACGCATTCTATCAGCTATAACATTTATCTTTTGTTCTGTGCTACCGATTTCCACCCAAATACAGCCATAAGATCATTGTCATTATTTCATTTTCTTCTCTACTAAAAAATAGACGAAGTTCTACGAACTCCATGGTAAGATTTATCAATGCTATCTTTTCTTACTTTTAATACAAACCGAATCTCTATTGGCAAAAAACGTATTTTTCCCTGTTATGTTAGTTTTAAGAAGATCCATGAGATATCATATAATCACAAAGTTACGATCGTTCCTACTTTTTGGGCTGAAAGAGATTAGATATTATGGTAGTCATCTCTACAAGTATCAGAACATCTTAATCCCGTAAGCAACATAAATTCAAAAGTCAATCTGGGGTTGTGGGGTATGGTTCTCTAGTTTTTCAATAAATACGGAATTCCTGCATATCTTCAATTATCCAAGATTTGAATTCTTAAGTTTTATACCTTGGATTTTCTATTCCGATACAATGGTTAATCTCAATATATTCTTGTTTACATGCCCATTAAAAGTACGCATGGCAGTAGGGAACTGATTGTCACTTCCTGGAGTTGATTTAAGATCTTCTATTTCTAATATAATACTTGGATGTGATTTTCTTATACTCAAAATATCCTCCTTTTTTAGTAATTTGCGAAAAGTATAGATCCAAATCCTTCTTAGAATTAATAGATAAACTCGCCTAATAGTAACTTTTATGATACTTATATACTTTGATATAAATTCCATTTCATTTGCAATAGCCATGAAATTAACATTGTTGCAACAACTATTTTGCAATACTCATTGAAGTAACTAATTTTACGTGCATTAGCGAGATTTATTTATCGCCAATCCAAGAAGCATAAACAAGTTTCATAACTACCTATAATAGTATTGCAACATTAGATTGCTGTTGTATGTATTATTCACTAATTAAAACACGTTCATACTATTCTTAAACGATCTTTTCTAGATCATCTGTAAATTAGTTTTCTAACTTCCTCTCGAGTAAAAAAACTACGAGAGGAAGAGATTTGAGGAAGTTTTTTCACTTAATTTATCTTAAGTAAGGATTACGTATCATTGCTTCCACTTAGATTTTGAGGTATTTTTTCACATTGAGGTCCTTTATCTCCTTGAACATTCTTTTTATTCCTTGTTTACCGTCAGGACCTAGCCGTCCTTGAAGGCCTTCTTTTTTAGTCTTAGCTCCCCAACTTCATTTAAAGTTTTTTTAGCTATTGAAAGATTCTCTTTTGATTTTTCCGATTCAAATATATCACATCCACTCACTATAGTTGCTGATGATAACAAAGAAACCAACGCTATCTTTTTCTTTACATTCATAACTCATTGCCTCTACTTTTGATGTTACTTTTGCAACTTATTATGTTGCTTTTGCAACCTAAAATTACTATTTGATAATTCATCAACTACTTTTAGTCAAGATATTACATTGCATTGACTACTAATAAGGACTTCAATATATTTGTTTGTGTCAGATTGTTGATAGCTTTATTGATTACCTTAAAATAGTATGTTCTCATCATAAATATGTGCGAGTTACAATAGAAAAAATACTGTAGAATCAATACCATCTTAAAATATAATAGGGGTATCATCAGTATTTTATTTTACGTTGGAATATCCATTATTATTCATAATTAAATGTATATAGGGGAAAAATATTCTAGGAATAGTTTAAATTAATAATAGGTATTCTATCGATTCGATATCGAGAATTGGTTAGATTGACGATAAGCAATTGCTTCTGCAATATGTGGTTTTTGAATTTCTTCTGATGAATCTAGATCTGCGATTGTGCGAGCTATTTTAAGTATTTTATGGTATCCTCGTGCTGAAAATGTCATTTTTTCAGCATACTGATTTAGAATAAGGCTGCTTTCTTTATTAAGATATGCTATTTTTTCTATAAGGACAGAAGAACAATCCGCATTATTTTCTAATGAAGATCCCATTTTTTCTAGCCTATTTTTTTGTTTCTTTCTTGCTAAAAGAACGTGGGCAGCTATATCTTCACTTGATTCAGATTTATTTACTGTAAAAAGATCGGATACTGGTACTGCTGGTACTGCTATACGTATATCTATTTTATCCATTAAAGGAGCAGAAATACGAGATTGATACTCTATTGCACACTTTGGACCTTTAATACAAACATCTTCATATTTATTAGAAATTCCACATCGACAAGGATTCATAGCAGCTATTAATTGGATGCGAGAAGGATAACTTATCTTACGATTTGCTCTAGCAATAACGCATTCTCCGGTTTCTATAGGTTGACGCAGAGCATTAAGTGTATGGGGTGAAAATTCAGGAAATTCATCTAAAAATAATACTCCATTATATTTGGTTTATCGTTAAGTCCTTGATATTATGGCTTTTTCAATTATTCTCCGCACATTGTTTTGTTGGGTTCGGGATTAATTGAAGCAGAAATAACCTTAGAAGCAT